>NZ_JAEDCO010000002.1 GCF_016294135.1 Methanobrevibacter ruminantium | reverse complement strand
AATCTGTCAAGTTCCATCAATACAACTCCCTTGTTCAATAGGAATGAAGTGTTTCTTGGCTCAAGCTCTATCGCTTTATCATAACATTCAATTGCCTCTTCAAATCTACCAAGATCAAGGAGAGCATTTCCTTTCCTGTTTTGTGCTGTTGCATCTATTTCAGAATCTTCCAAACATAATTCCAATGCCTTGTCATATGCTTCCAATGCCTCTTCAGGCCTTTCCATATCAGTCAATACATTTCCACGTGCATTCCAAACTTCTGGGTTGGTGTCATCAATGGTAATCAATTTATCATAAACCTCTAAGGCCTTATCGAATTCTGCTAAGATTTCTAGAATAAATCCTCTCCAATAGAGAACTACTGGATTGTTAGGGTTTGCATTCAATGCACCATTGCTTGCTTCAAGTGCTTCCTCTATATTTCCAGAGTTAAGCATAGCTATTGCCTTGTTGTTCCAGATGTATTCATTATCCCCTTCAATCTCCAAAGCCTTGTCATAACATTCAATGGATTCATCAAAACGGTCGAGCCTGCTTAAATTGTCCCCTTTTTTGTTTAAAAGATAAACATCATTTGGATCAATCTTTAATGCAGCATTATAACATAAGACAGACTTGTCATATTTACCTGTATCAAATAAAATGTCTGCCCTTTGAGTAATCATCTCTTTTTGGTCAATTTTTTCCCCTTTCCATTTGTTGATGTCTAGCTTTTCAAAATAGATCACCTGGAATAAATCTTCATCAGAGATTCCATCAGGATACATCTTTTTAAATTCCTTCACCATTTCATTGGAATCTGCGTATCCTTCCTCTTGGGCTAGCTTATCATTGTTTTTGATTTCTTTAAATGGGAGTGTCTTAACGTCAGTAACTTGAGCTTCAAAAATTTTCTTTTTTTCTTTAGAAGCTAAATTCCAATAGCAATGAAGTCTGTCTCCAACTTTTAAAGGTGTTTTCCATAACTTCCTTACAGTCATAGCTTTTTTATTTGTGATTATATTTATGTTCTGACTTCCAAAGGACATGATTGGCATTTTATCACCTTTTTTGGAGACTTTTAATAAAAAATAGTCTAAAATAAATAATTAAGTAATCCTAATTATATTATTATCTTTATTGAAAAATTAATAAACTTATCTATTTATTTTTTAAATTTCACGTTTATTGGTTTAGGTAATCAGATTAATCTAAACAATTTTAGATAATTATATATAATTTAAGCTAATTTTAGAAATTTCTAGATTAATTAATGAGTATGAATGATTTTTAAATAGCTATTTAAATGCTTTTTTGACCGAATTCTGCAGTTTTTACATTTATGTCCTGATTAGGATATGCCTCTTTGATCCTTTTAGCGATATCCTCCATGTCATGAGGATTTGGCTCTTCTGCCTCTGCCAATGATTCATCTAAAACGCATCTGTTTCTAAATTGCTGAATGGTGTACAAGTCACATTCAACTTCATCAACTATTGTAAAGAGGTCTTCTTCTGTAAGCAATTTAGGGCAATAAGTGGTTCTGCATTCTAAAGTGATATCATCATATTTATTTACAATTTCCATGGATTCCTTTACCTTTTGCCCAATGTCTGCTTTAATGACTTCCTCATATTTGTCGAATGGTGCCTTGATATCCATAGCCACATAATCCACTAATCCTAAATCCAATATTTTTTGGAGCCTGTCTGGATAAACTCCACTTGTATCCAATTTGGTCTTAAGACCAATTTCTCTAACATATTTAAAAATTTCAATTACATCTTCATATTGGACTAAAGGTTCCCCTCCTGAAACAACAACAGCATCCATAAACATTGCTGAATCATCAATCTTTTCATATATCTCTTCCAAGCTGATTTCAGTTCCCTCTTCCAATATTTCGCTATTACTGCAATATGGGCATCTGAGAGGGCATTTTGCTAAAAATATTACAAAAGACATATTTTTAGGATATTCAATTGATGATGTAACTGTTACACTATATTCCATTCTATCAGCTCTTAAAAATAAAATGAATTATTTATTCATTTAAAATTTCTCTCATAACATTTAAGAATTTTTTATCTTCTTCCAATGTGCAAATGCTTATTCTAAAGTAATATTCATCCAATCCCTTGAATGAAGTGCAGTCTCTTACAATCATTCCCCTTTTCATGAATTCTCTTGTAATCTCTGCAGCTGTGTAACCTGTATCATGAATGTCAATCAACATGAAATTGGAATAGGATTTATAGACTTTAACGGATTTCATTTTGGATATCTCATCATATAGGAAATCTCTGCTTTCTATTCCATCCTTAATGGACTTTTCAATGTATTCTGTGTCCTTTATTGTAGTGAGAGCAGCTATATATGAAAGTTTTGTAAGTGAGAAAACAGGTTTGATCCTGTGCATGAATTCAATGATTTCCTTGCTTGAAATACCGTAGCCTATTCTCATTCCTGCAAGCCCCATTACTTTAGACATTGTTCTAAGAATGAAAATATTGTCATACTCGTCTAAAAGGTTGACATTATTGGTTAGGGAGTACTCAAAGTACGCTTCATCTATTACAACTACCGCATCACAAACTCCACCTTTGGATTTATTGGTTTTATCGAGAATTGCTCTTAATTCATCTTGTGAAACCAATGCTCCAGTTGGGTTATTCGGAGTGCATAGGAATAACATTTTTGTTTTTTCATTTATTGCATTGAGCACAGAATCCAAATCAAGGGTATTTGTTTCCAAATTCCATTTTGCATAATTAGGAATAGCACCATATGGCTTGAATAAGAATTCATAATACATGTAAGAAGGTAAAGGGACTATAAATTCGTCACCAGGTTCAATGAAGGTTTTTGCTAAAGTGTCAATAAGCTCATCTGCACCATCTCCTCCAATGATAATCTGTTCTGGCTTTACATTGGAGTATCTTGCAAATTCCTTTTTTAGCTCTTCCAAATCGGATTCAGGGTATCTGTTAATGTTTGCAAGTTCTTTTTCAATAGCTTCCTTTACTTTTGGAGATGGTCCCCATGGATTTTCATTAGACCCCAATTTGATGATGTCTTCCTTTTTCACTCCAAATTCCTGTGCGATTTCCTCTTTTGATCTTCCAGGAACATATGGGTCTAATTCCTCTACTTCTTTACGTACTTTCATTATTTTACCTTCTTGATATGTTTTTCAATCATTGATAGCCAGTATCTAATCAGCATTATGATAAGATGATTATAAACTTCAGATGTTATTTATAAAAAAAGTTGATGAATAGATGATTTAATCATCGTATTCATTTGCAAGTTCAACATAGTGTGATGCATTCCAAAGAATATGGTCTCTTTGGTCTTGTGTAGTTTCCTTAATAAGCTTTCCAGGAACACCTAAGATTAAGCTGTTTTCCGGAAATTCCTTATTTTCACTGACTACTGCTCCAGCACCTACAATTGAGTTTTTACCAATTTTAGCGCCATTTAAAACAGTAGCATTCATTCCTATAAGAACATTGTCATCAATTTCACATCCATGAACTACAGCACCATGTCCTATAGACACATTGTCTCCAATCTTAAGAGTCAAGTTTGCTGAAGTGTGAAGAACACAGTTGTCCTGCACATTGGAGTTTTTGCCTATTCTTATAGGTCCTACATCTCCTCGAATAACCGCTCCATGCCATATGGAACAGTTTTCACCAATTTCAACATCACCGATTACTTGTGCACCAGGGAATATTTTTACGGGTTCGTTGAGTTTCATAATATACTCCTCTTTTAATTTTTTTTATTAATCATATGAATTAATAAATATAATTGCATTATTTTATTAATAATTTTTAATTATTTTTTTTTTAAAATTGAAAATTAATTAATATAATTTTCATTAATTTTTTATTCTTCTTTATTTTCATCCACTTCTTCTAAAGAGATTTGTCCAGTTTCTTTTTTGTTTTGGAAAATATGCTCTTGCTTTACCAAGACTCTCATGTCGGACTCTAAGTCTTCATATAATAGGACACCAGAACCGATTGTAGCTCTCACTCCTATCTTGACTCCTGGGCTTAAGCTTGAGTTGATTCCAGTTTTTACAGAGTCTCCTACGATTGCACCTAATTTACGTCTTCCAGTGTCTGTTTTCTTGTTTTTAATAGTTGTTTTTACAGTCTTATTGTCAAAACGTAAGTTAGCAATGTTTGTTCCAGCTGCGATATTACAATTGGAACCTAAAATGGAGTCACCTACATAACTTAAATGGCTTACATTGGTGTTTTCCATAATGATTGAGTTCTTGATTTCCACTGCATTACCTATATGAACATTATCTCCAAAGTAGGAATTTCCTCTAATGTATGAGTTTGGTCCAATGTCACAGTTTTTACCGATGTAAACAGGACCTTTAATGTAAACTCCAGAACGGAGAAGGCTGCCTTCATCTAAGAATACTTCTCCATGGATTGTAACGCCTTCTTCAACAGTTCCCTTGATTTCTCCTTCAATATGATTTAGCAATTCTTCGTTGATTTCAATCAATTCCCATGGCTTTCCAATGTCCATCCATTCTTTAGTGGTTTTATGTCCTTTTACCACTTTTCCATCAGATATTTGAAGGGAGAGGGAATCTGTAATTTCGTATTCTCCTCTTGGAGAAACTTCAGTCTTGTCAATCTTATCAAAGATGTCCTTATTGAAGATGTATATTCCAGTGTTGATCAAATTACTTGGAGCTTCCTCTTTTTTAGGCTTTTCAACAATATTGATAATATTGTCCCCATCCAATTCAACTACACCGAATGCACTTGGATCTTCAACTTCTGTAAGAACCATTAATGTGTCTGGTTTTGATTTTTCATAATCCTCAATGATTTCGCTAAGGATATCCACATCCAAGATTATGTCTCCATTAAGGGTTATTAAACTGTCTTCTATGAAATCTTTTCCATAGCCGATTGCATCTGCAGTTCCTTCCAATTTGCTTTGTGTAGCATAACTGATATTCACTCCAAGATGTGAACCGTCCTTAAAGTAATTTCTAACAATCTCTTCTTTATATCCTACAATAAGAAGAATGTCTTTCACACCACAGTCACGCAGTGCCTCTATATTATATTGAATAATGGGTTTTCCAGCAACAGGCAACATTGTTTTAGGTTTTGTGAGAGTCAAAGGTCTCATTCTTGTTCCTTCGCCTGCACTTAAGATTATAGCTTTCACCTAATTCCTCCAATAATTATTAATTTATTTTTTTTTAATCTAGTGTTGTGATTTAATCATTGATTTACTAATTTTTTTATTTATTATTTAATCGTGTTTTAAACTAAATCTACAATTGATAAAAAATATTTTTTTCAATGATTTTTTAATATTTTAAATCAATATTAGATACCTTATTTTTATATTACTTTTTATTCATTTAAATAATTATTTAAATTATTTCATTTTTTATATTTTTATATATAAATACTATGTGGAATTCTATGTGAAAAATGTTTAATTGATTAAGAACCATATTAATTAAAAAAGTTTTTTATATAAGTTTGTACATATTAGAATTATGGTTAATTAAATAATTATTTGATTAATTAAATTTAAAAAAGGTGATTATATGGTAAAATATGTATGTATGCATTGTGAATACACTTGGGACTCTGAAACCGGAGATGAAACTTACAAAGTACCAGCAGGACCTATCGAAGACTTCCCTGATGACTGGGTATGCCCTCAATGTGCTGCAGGTATTGAAGGAATTATTACCGAAGATGAATAAGTTTTCGGATAACTCTTCAAGCTTTAAAGTTTGATTAGAACTTTTTCTTTTTTATTTTTTTAACTATTTTCTTAACTATTTTTTTTCTTGATTTTATTTTCTCGATTGTTATTTTACTTTTTAAAATTTATTTACAAAAATTTATTCGTAATCATCAAAACTAATTATTTTTTCATAAAAAAATTTAGAGAATAATTAAATATTCTCTTTAATGATTTTAATGCAAGTGTCTTTGATTTCTTCAGCTTTTTCTTCTGTTTTAGCTTCTAAAGTTATTCTCACATAATCTTCAGTTCCAGAAGGTCTGACTAGAACCCAGCTTCCATCATTGAAGCTTAATCTGATTCCATCAATTGTATTGATGTCCTTTATGTCATCAAATGCATCCTTCAAGAGGTCTTCCATGTTTTCCATGACTTTGAATTTCTCTTCTTTGGAACAGATTACCTTTTCTCTCATATGAGGGTATTGATGGAATTTTTCAAGAAGTTCAGATAATTTTCCTTCCTTGGAAACGATTTCTGCCATTCTAAGACCAGACAATATTCCGTCTGGGCACATGCAGAAGTCTGGATGCAACCAAGTACCGGATGGTTCTCCGCCAAAGCTTGCATTTTCTTCAATCATGACTTCAGCAACGTTTACGTCACCTACTTTGGTTCTAAGAACTTTTCCTCCAACTTCTTCCATTGCTTCATCCATGCATAATCCTGCATCTACGGTGGTTACAACAGTTCCGCCGAATTTCTTTGAAACAAGTGCTAAAAGTTTATCGAACTCAGAAACTCTTCCCTTTTCATCAACGGTAATCATTCTGTCCGCATCACCGTCGTGTGCAATTCCCAAATCTGATTCGGTTGCTACAACAGCTTTCATTAGGCTTGAGAGATTTGCTTCATTCGGTTCAGGGTTCCTACCTGGGAAGAATCCGTCAACTTGTGAATTCAAGGTGATCACTTCACATCCGGCTTTTCTGAATATGATAGGTGAAAGTTCTGATCCTGCACCGCATGCACAGTCAATAACCACTTTAAGTCCAGGCTTAATGTCTACGATGTCCAATAAGTCATCGATGTATTGCTTTTTGATTTCATCGTTATGGCTTATAATGCCTATTTTGTCCCATTCCACTTTACCGAAATCTTGATTATAATAGATTTCCTCTATTTTCTCTTCCTGCTCTGGGGTATAAGCCATTCCGTTCTTATTCCAAAGCTTTATTCCATTGTACTGTGATGGGTTGTGAGATGCAGTAAGCATTATTCCGGCATCAGCATCAAGTTTTAAAGTTGCATAACCTACAAGAGGGGTTGGCACCATGCCTATCTTAACAACATCCACTCCATGTTCAATGAGTCCTGCGGTAATGGCCTGTTCCAACATTCTATTGGTGGTTCTGGTATCATAACCGATAACAACTTTTCCGGTGTTTTTTAAGTATTTGGCAAGTGATTTTCCTATTTTCAATGCTAGTTCTGAGTTAATCTCTGAACCGATTTTACCTCTGATTCCAGAAGTTCCAAATAGTTTTTTATTTGTCATGATTTAACTCCTTTTATCGAATTAAATGGTGAAATATAATCATCATTAGTTTATTGATTTTAAGCTCCGAATTTATGTGCATATCCCATTAAGTCAGTCATGATATTCATCACGTCAGCACCTCTGATTCTGCACATGCCACCTTTTGCAACAGCAAATTCATTGTATTCACAAACGTCATCCACTCTAACTTCAGGACCGTTGATTAAGATAGGAACTGGGTCTCCTGAATGGTTTTTAACTGAAATAGGTGTTGAATGATCTGCAGTTAAGAAGATATAGCAGTCTTCCAATTTAAGGAGTTCGCTCATTACGACTTCGTCAACCTTTTCAATGAATTTCAATTTTTCCTCTGCATTACCATCGTGGCCTGCTTCATCTGCACCATCAATATTGATTAGGAAGAAGTCATGCTCGCTATTGTTTACTTGGTCTATGATTGTGTCTCTGATGTTTTCGAGGTTAGTGTCAGTTCCACCAGTAACATCTTCCATTTCAATGATATCCATTCCTGCAAAGCGACCAATACCCATAATAAGTCCTGTTTCTGCGATACATGCAGAGTTCACTTCATATTTGTCGTTTATTGATTCAACTTCAGGCACTTCCCCAGCACCACGAGGAATGATTATGTTTGCAGGTGCTTCACCTTCTTCTATTCTTTTGAGATTTACTGGATGGTCTTTAGTCATTTCATAAGATTTAGCTACTAATTTGTTTAATATGTCTGCAGTTTTTTCTGCTTCTGGACTTCCGTCAAGAGCTTTGACTGTCTTAGGTTTATTTCCTTCCACTTTAGGGTCTGCATCGCTTACTTTGCCGGATAATCCGTCTCCCCTAAGCACTAAAACTGCTCTGTGTCCAGTTGATTCCTTAAAGATGATTTCAATGTCTTCATACCCTTCAATTTTCATTGTGTTCAAGGTTGCGACGATTTCATCGGTTCCATCTCTAATTCTTCCTGCACGTCTATCTGTAATTATTCCATCTTCATCTGATGTTGAAAAGTTGCATCTGAATGCTATGTCTCCAGGAATAACACCTACACCAACACCCACAGCTTCAAATGGGCCTCTTCCAGTGTATACTTCATATGGGTTGTAGCCTAAAATGGATAAGTGTGCTGTATCACTTCCAGGAATGATTCCAGGAGCAATTGAATCCATTAATCCGGTAATTCCTCTTTCTGCCATTTTGTCCATATTTGGAGTTTTAGCTGCTTGTAGTGTAGTTTGATTGTTAAGCTCTTTTAAAGGACGGCCTGCCATCCCATCCATAACCAATATTAATCCTTTCATATTTTCACCATCACAATAAATTGAAATAGAAATAAAGTTATTTATTTAATTTTTAATTTTTTATTAAAATTCTAATTTTTTATTAAAATTTTTATTTTAGATTTGAATAAATATCTGAATATTTAAAAAGTAATATTAAATCAATTAATATTTACTATTAATAAAATATATGAATTTATATGCTTATAAAATTTGTTTTTATTTTAGTGGATATTTTTTTAAAAAACTTGAAAAAGTAGTTGAAATTTTATTTGTATTAAGTAAAATTGAGAAAAAACTTAAAATATTAAATATTACTTTATAAAATATCTTTTAAAACATCTTTTAAAATATCTTTTAAAATATCTTTTAAATAAAAATTAATAAAGTTTTGAAAAAAAAAAGAGTTAAAATGTTTAAAAAAAATGAAAAAATTAAAGTTTTTACATTACAGAAATGATACCAATGATTGCCCCACAGATAGTAGCAAGCAAGTTGACATGTTCATTGTTTATGTAATGTCTTCTCTCGAGAACTGCCCCAAGGATACTGTCAATAAAGCAACCTAAAGTTCCTGAGATAACTGAAATTTTTATAGCTATTAAAGGATCTGAAATGACCCCTAATAAGAATGAAGCAATTCCAATTATTCCTGCACCTACAATTGCTGCAGAAGTTCCTAAAATTGATATTGCACCATCGGTTCCAGCAGGCACTTTCTTGAGAGTGGTTATTAAGCGAGGTTCTTGAAGAACACCTATTTCACTAGCTAATGTATCCGCTGTAGCTGTAGCGACTGCCCCAATGAATCCTCCTGCCAACGGAAGGTAATAACTTCCAAATGCTGCCATTAAAAAAGCAACCAATCCATTTGAGATTACATTCTTTGCAGTTCTTGTCTTTTCATATTGGCCAATTTCCTTCTTGTATGGTTTTGAAAAGCGTGTAGCAAATATGCTTAAACCAAAGAACAGCACGATTAAAATGAACCATGGCACTCCTGCTGAAAAGATGATTGTAATTCCCATAAATACCATTATAAGGGAACCTAATAAGTCTAAACTTTTTCTTTTATAGCTTATTCCACCTAAAATAAACAGAAGTATGACATATCCCCAATTTATTACAAATGCTTCATGCATAGAATCACTTCTATTACGTAATTATTTGATTTAATTTAGATTCAATTAAAATTCAATTTAGTCGAATATGATTTTATTTGAAATAATATTCTAATTTAATTCTTCTTAGTTATTATTTGGTTTCTAATTTTTATTAAATGTTTTTATTTATTTAATTAAATATTCTTACTTATTTAAATAGTTTTTGCTTTTAATTGGCTTTTTTAAATAGGAATTTGAGTATAATTAGTAAAAAGCATTTGTAAATATGGTTAAAAACAGTTTTATTGTAAAAAATAGCTTTATAAGATTATAAAAATTGTAAAAAATAGTAAAAAATAGTAAAAAATAGTAAAAAGTAGTAAAAAGTAGTAAAAAGTAGTAAAAAGTAGTAAAAAGTAGTAAAAAATAGTTAAAGTAGTAAATAAAAAAGAAAATAAAATATTAGAAAATTTATTCTAATACTTTACTTTTGATGATTTCTACTCTTTTAAGAGGATAGATTTTTTTAGCTTTGTGGTAAATTTCAGAAGCTAATCTACCGTTTACAGAGTTTTCTACGAGTTCATCAAAGGTTTTTTCTGAAGCTACTTTAGTAACTAGTTCGTTAATGGTTTCTCTCATGTATTTTTGTTGGGAAGATTTTGCTCTTCTGGTAGTTACAGCTAATACATGGAGTTTTAATTTACGATCATCTTGGGTAGTTACAATAACAGGAGCATCGATTCTACTGGTTCCTCTTCTGATCATACTTCTTACGTAATCAGTAGTGGTTTTGTGTCCAGTGAATTTAGTGTTTGCGATGTTTCCATTTACATCATTTACTTCAAATTGTAATTTGATGTATTGTTTAGAGAAGTCACCGGTTAATTCTCTCATGGTTACTTCTACAGTTCTTCCGTACACGAGTTCAGGGTCTCTTGCAGGGGTGGTACCGATTTCTTTGTCTCCGAATGCTACAGGAGTTTTAATGGTGTACCAAGATTTTTCTTTCCAAGTGTCACGTACTCTACGTCTTTGTTTCTTTGCCATTTATATCATTCCTCTCTATATTTTTGACGTAATTATTTTTTAGAATAATTGTTTTTGTTTTTTTATTGAAATAAAACATAGCTATGGCTAAACTATAATATAATATAAAATAGGATAGAAATCTAGCTATGATATAAGTTTTAGTTAAATCCAATGCTTATTGATCTCATGATGAATAATCATTAGATGAAATAAAAAATATAATATTAAAATCACAGGTCAATGGGCTAATGTCACTTTAGATATCTGAAGTGGCCTTATATCAAAAATAGATACAAAAATAGTTATAAAATTTGATTATAAGCTAAATAATTTTTATAATCTATAATTTACCTGCTCTGGAATCAATCCATTTAAATTAAAATAATATCATAAAAGTTTTAAATAAGTTTAAAACCCGCCCATAAAGGTTATTGTTAGTTATGATTTTTATAGTATATAAATATTTTTGATATTATAATTTTTATCTAATAATTATTTTAGCAATTTAGTGGTATATTGGTAGTAAATTTAGTAATATATTTAGTTAATCTTTTAAGCTATATTTAACATAATCCTATTATACTCTAAAATATTTTTAGATATATCTTTAAGATATTTTTAAAATGTCTTTATATATTTCTGAAAATATTTCAATATTCCAATATATTTCCAGTATATTTCTAGAAAATGTCTAAAAAATTTTCTTATTTTCCTGGTTTACTACTAAAACATTTAAATAATATAAAAAATATAACAATTGTTATAAAACTTTTATGTTTCTATAGTTTGTTTTATTAAAAAAATGAAAGGAGGTAAAAAATGTGTGAGATCTTTGGATTTAGTTCATCAAAGGAAGAAGAGCTTAATGATTATCTAAAGGAGTTTTATAGTCATTGTGAAGAGCATCCTCACGGTTGGGGATTGGCTATTTTAGATCCAGAAAAATTCAGTGTATTTAAAGAGCCTATAAAAGCTCGAAGCAGTGTTATGCTAGGAAATATCCTATTGAATCCAATCATCTCTAAAAATGTTTTAGCACACATTCGTTTAGGCACTATTGGTGTGAAGGACTTTTACAATTGCCATCCTTTCGTTAAAAAAGACAATGCAGGTAGAAGATGGACTCTTATTCATAATGGAACAGTTTTTGACTGCCCAGATTTATGTAAGTACAGCACTGAGGAAGAGGGGGAAACCGATTCTGAAAGAATTCTTCTAGGTATTGTTGATTTGATAAACAAGTTTGAGGCATTTAAAGGCGAACCTTTAAGCTTAAAGGAAAGATTCGATATAGTTTCTGACTTGATAAGCTTTATGGCATTATCCAATAAGTTGAATCTAATTGTTTATGATGGGGAACAGATGTATGTTCACACAAATTATAGGGATTCCTTATGCTATTTGAAAACTGAAAACAGCGTTTTCTTTTCAACTCAAGCTTTAGATTCAAGTGATTGGAAGGAAGTGCCGTTGAATACTGTAATTTCCTTTTCAGATGGAGAATTATTATTTAAGGCAAAACCTCATTCATTTGAATATGTTGAAACTGAAGAGCAGCTTATGTTCATTGAAAAATTTGCAAGCACTTTAAGCAGTGATGTTGAAGAGGAGAATGTATGGTAATATATATTATGCTCTTTGAAGTTTAAGATATTGCTTGAATATGTTTGAAGATGTTTTAGTGAGTTATTAGAAAAATTGGAAAGAAATTTAGAATTTTTAGAAATATGGAATTTAATCCTTTTTAAAGGATAATTAAATTGGAATTGGAGTTGATTAAATGGTAGATGATGCGATTACAGATGAAATGATAAGGGAAAAGATCTGTCAGATGTTTTTGGAATCTACTAAAAAATCTAAAAAAGAGTATATTGGGATAGAAATTGAGGTTCCAATAATCAACTTGAACAAGGAAGAGGTGGACTTTGACATAGTTCATCGTGTAACTGAATCATTTAAGAATCATTTCAATTCTTTTGAAGTTGAAGGCATAGATTATGAAGGCAATGTCTATGCTTTAAGAAATCGTGAAAATGATGACATTGTATGTTATGACTGTTCATATAACAACATTGAATTTGCAATGGGCAAGGAAGAGGACTTATTCACCATCAATGAAAGATTTGGTGAATATTACCACTTCATTAAGGAAGAGTTTGAAAGTCATAACCACACCTTAAGCGGTATGGGGATAAACCCTTATAGAAAATACAATAATGAAATTCCAATTCCAAGTGAACGATACCTGATGCTTTATAATCATTTGAAGTCAGCAGACAATTATTCAGATTCATTGATGTATTTCCATGATTATCCTGGATACGGCATGTTCTCCAGTGCATCTCAGGTTCAATTGGATGTTCCATATGATGATTTGATTGAAAACATAAATGTGTTTTCCAAATTGGAGCCAATCAAAGCGTTAATCTTTTCCAATTCAGTCCTTTTGGAGGATAATGAGGATTACGTTTGCTTTAGGGATAACCTATGGGAGTACAGCACTCATGGAGTCAATCCACACAATATCGGAATGTATGATATTGAATTTAAAAGTATTAATGAATTGGTTTCCTATCTTGAATCATTAAACATTTACTGTGTAATGAGAGATGGGATTTACATTAATTTCCCTTCAATGCCTTTAAAGGATTATTTCAACACTGATTCCATTGTAGGGGAATGCTATTGCAAAGGGTCTTATAGGGACATTGAGTTTAAGCCATCTTTAGATGATATTGAATATTTGAGAGCATTTAAGTTTATTAATTTGACTTTTAGAGGAACTCTTGAGTATAGAAGTGTTTGTACTCAACCTATCAAGGACTCTATGTCTGTTGCAGCTTTTCATGTAGGCTTAAAACATAAAACAAAGGAACTGGAAAAGCTATTTTTTAACACTCCGGTATTTCACGATTGTTATAACAGTACAGAGCTTCGTAAATTATTAATAAGGACTGAAATTCCAAGTTCAATCGATAAGGATGAATTGTATGGTCTTGCAAGAGATGTTTTGGATTTGGCAAAAGATGGATTGAAAGAAAGAGGTCTCGGTGAGGAAATCTTTTTAGAATCATTATACAAAAATGTAAATGAGAGAACAAATCCTGGAAAAAGGATATTGGATTCATTGAAAGAAGGAATAAGTTTAGAAAAAATCATTAAGGATTATGGTGATTTATAGGATAAAAGGTGTGATAAAATGGATAGGATATTCAATTTATCTCAATTGCATAAGAATGCAAGTTCAGAGGACTTAAAACAAGGCTCTTTTGGTATAGAGTGGGAAGGATTAAGAGTTCGTGAAAATGGAGAGCTCTCACTTAGTCCACACTCTGAAATATTTGGAAACAAATTATCAAATCCTTACATAACAACAGATTTCTCAGAAAGCCAAATAGAGATCATCACTCCAACATTTGATACAATCGATGAAGCCTTTTCATTCTTCTCATTCATGTCAGATTTGGTCAACAGCTCTTTGGATGATGATGAGTTCTTATGGTTCCAGTCATTGCCTTGCATCCTTCCGGATTCAAGCGAAATTCCAATTGCAAAATATAAAGGCAGAGAATTAGCAGAAGAGTCAATGGAATATAGAAAAGGATTGGCTAAAAAATATGGTCTTAGAAAGCAATTGATTTCAGGCATTCATTTTAACTTTTCATTTAAGGAAGAACTGATAGAAAAATTATATGAGAATTTGGATATCAGTGAGATTGAGAGTGATGAGGATTCAAGGATTTCCTATAAGGAATTTAAGAATAGGCTTTATCTAAAGATATCAAGAAATTACCTTCGTTATGTTTGGCTTATAATTTACCTTACAGGATGTTCTGTTGCAGCTCACAATACCTTCACTCCAGAATGTACGAAATTGATGGAAAATAGCGATAATCGTGGGGGAGTTTATAGTGAAAGAGGTCCTTCATTTAGGAATGCATCATGTGGGTATAAGAATTTAGAGCATTTATATCCTAGTTACAATTCTGTAGATGAATTTGCTAGGGATGTTCAGTCTTTCATTGATGAAGGCCGTTTATCCCAAGCTAAGGAGTTATATACTCAAATCAGATTAAAGCCTAAAGACCCAAGTGATGTCCTTTTGTCCTTGAAAAATGATGGAATCAAGTATCTTGAGGTCAGAACTTTAGACATCAATCCATTTTATAAATGTGGATTGACAAAAAAAGATATGGATTTTCTCCATTTATTCCTAATTTATACATTGATTGCTGAAGAGTCAGATTATGAAAATTGGCAAGAGGAAGCTCTTTACAATGAGGAAATGACTGCTGAATCTGCATATGATTATAATATGAAATTGCTTAAAGATGGTGAGGAAATCAGTTTGGAAGAGTGGGGATTGAGAATTCTTGATGAAATTGATGATATGTGCAGAACATTAGGAATTGGCAGTCGTTCACTTATTGATTCAATGAGGCAAAGGATTGTAGATCCTTCCTTGACATATGGAAAGGGTCTCATTAGATTGATTAAAGAAGAAGGTTATATCGATAGCCAAATAAAATTGTTTAAAATCAATAAGATAACAAGCAAGTATCTTTTGGAAAATACAGACTTGTTGGATGATGAACGGTTTAAGGATTATGTTCCTATTGCTCTTCAAGGGGCTGAAAAATAGTTCTTTAATCTTTAATTTTTATTTTTTTTAATCAGAATTTAAATTTCTATTTTTAATCTCTATTTTTATTTTTTATTTTTTAATTTTTTTCTCTTAAGTTATTTTCTAAACTTAACTCCTACATTGAATGCATCAGCTATTTTCTCTCCAACTTCAAGATAGTCATATAAAACATCATCATAAACTATTGGATTAAGCAATTTCAAATCTACTTTTCCTTTTCTCCTATTACGTCTTCATCTGCTTGAATGTTTACAATTTCTCCAGTTATTTGAGTATGACTGCCCACTTCAACAATATTCATGACTTTACATTCAACTGATACTTTCATTTCATTTCATTTATGATTGGTGCATTGACTTCTTTAGCTTTGGTAGTGGTGAAACCTACCTTTTCAAGTTTATCCACATCGTATCCTGATGCCATTCCAATATAATCTGTCTCTGCAACTTGATCTACTGTTGGAAAACCTAAAACAAACTCTTCTCTTTCCAATATGCTTTTAAGTGTTTTTCGTTTAGCAGTTGAATTGATTGCAATCATCACTGCCGGAGGTTGATGGCTGCACATTGCAGCAAATGCAAGTGTACATGCATCAGCTTTCCCATATTCGTCATAAGCGGAAGCTATTACTGCAGGAGAGGGATACATCATTGTCCTTGGTTTTAAATTGACTTTTCCTGACATTTTTAACCCATGTAAAGTTTTAGATTTTAATGTTTTTCATGAAATTAATATGGTCTATGTATTTTCTTAAAACCTCTTCAACAGTTCCTTCATCCTTTACCAATTTTAAACCAGCATCTTCTGCATAGATTGCTGCTTTAGGTCCGAACTGTTCGCATATTGCCACTTCACAGTCTTTGATGGCTTCAATGATTTTCGGATTTTGATGTTTCATATCTGCTTCAATTTCAACATTTCTTTGCTCTATAAAGTTGAATTCATCTGCTTCCTCATCATATTCATAAACATATAATGATTTTGCTTTTCCAAAGTGCAAATCTACATTTTCTCCATTAGTTGAAGCAACAGCTATTCTCATGTTAGTCACCATTTTACTTTTTTTTCTTTTCTTCTAATTATAATAAATAATAGTTATTCCTCTTTCCAATTGTTGTAAATCAAGGATTCTATTTTCTGGTTATCGTCAGGGTATGTGTTCTGATTCATAATGATGAACAATTCATCAGCATATTTTAATTCCAAATCCTCATCTGGAATCAATGTGTTTCCGCTTCTTACAACAGATACGACCATAGCGGATTTAGGAATGGGAAGTTCCCATATTTTTGTTCCTATCAATGCACAGTCCATCGGAACAACATACTCTTCCAAGACGCTTTTTGTCTTATCAAAGTCAATTCCCTTATTCTTCTTCAAGAGTCTCATAAGCAATGTTTCATAGATTGGATCATTTCCAAGAATTGTTGGAATAATATATGCAAGTATTGTCACTACAATCATTGCAACAAGTGAGTTTGTGACTCCAGTCATCTCCGCAATCAATACAACTGCGGTTATAGGGGTCCTAACGGAACTTGCAAACATTGCAGCCATTGAAATCATGATGAACTTATATGAAATCATTGGGTCCAATCCAAAAATTGGAATGACAATTGCACTGAATATTGCACCGATATATGCTCCAATAACAAGAACTGGATAGAATATTCCTCCAGGTGCACTTGAACCGAAACAGAAAATCAAAAGAAGGTATTTTCCAATCAAAAGAACAATAAGTATTGACAATGGAGGCAAAGTATATTCTATCAAATGCATCATGGAGTATCCTCCACCAAGAACATTAGGTAAGACCAAACCAACTGCTCCTGTTATGAGGAATACGATGATGTATTTCATTTCCAATGGGAGGAAACTCAATTTCTCCCACATTTCAGAAGCCTTAATCATTCCTACATTGTAAATGTAGCCTAAGATTCCAACAATGATTCCTAAAATAATCAATAGGTAGAAATATTTTAAAGGAAGATTCAATGATGTGAACGGAAATATTGGGCTTTGTCCAAAGAATATTTTTGATACCAAGTCCGCTACAACAACTGAAACCAATCCTACAATAACGATGGACCTGTCAAATCCCTTATTGATTTCCTCTAAGGTGAATATGAATCCTGCAAGAGGGGCACTGAATGTAGCTGCAAGCCCCGCTCCACTTCCGCATACCAAAAGACGCTTTTCATCAGTCTTGCTGTTTGGAAGGTATTTTGAAACACCTTTTGCAGCCATTGCTCCCAATTGTACAGATGGCCCTTCCCTTCCTAAGGAAAGTCCTCCGAGTGCTGTAAGGGTTCCTCCAAGAAACTTGGCAATCAATGTCTTCCACCAGCATACATCAAAGTATCCCTTAACTTCACCCATAACTATAGGGATTCCACTTCCTAAACTGTCTGGATCCCATTTCATTAAGAGTGCAGTGATGAATCCCATAAGTGCAAGTATTGCAAACCATGCAACTGTTAAAAGGAAGTCTCCTTGAATGTATTTTAAGGTGGAAAATAGGATATTTTCGCTATTGTCCAATCCGAATCTGTATAATGATACAACTAATCCGGAGAATAAACCTATTAAAATTGCTTCTATAATCAGTTTGATGTAATATTTTGAATCATCTACATTCAAACCCAATGTTTGCTTAATCATTTTCATGGTTTAACCTCAGTTTAATTCATTTCATCAAATCTTCTTTTCTTTTAAATTTATTGTTAATTCTATGAATAAATTAATGAATAAAATCAATTTTATCTTGTAATTCCACCGAATCCTTTAATTAGTTTTTCACATTCTTCAAGAGACTCTTTGCTTAATGATTGGATTGAAAAGGTGTAACTGATTTCATCTTCTTTTATAGGTCCGCCTTTGTAAATGTCAATTATTTCCACATCGACAACATCATCAATTCTTTTTAAAGCGTCTTTGATGATGTGAGGATTTGATTTTCTCCTGAAGAGTGCGCTAAGGTCTCTTGTGTGTATTTTCTGATTCTTGACTTTCCAATTGAACAGTTCCTCTTCATCCAGCATTTTAGCATTGGAAACCTTTAGCTTTTTAACCTTCCCGTTTTCATCTTCCAAATAGACGAAATCCAAATCAAGTTCCTTGATTTTTCCAACATGGATTTTATCTGAATAAATATGCTTAAGCCCTACTTCCTGTCCAATGGATTGCATTAATACATTATATTCCTGGGTAAGGGCATTTATTGCCTTGTCACTTCTACCTAAAGCCGCTTGGATGTCTCCCATATGCTTTGTTGCCCTAAGAGCGATTTCAACAAACTCATCTTCGTCCTCATTTGTCAATGCTTCTTTCAATTCGCTTATGGAATCAAAAAGAGCTTGTCTGATCTTTTCTCCACGCTTGTTTTCATGTTGGATTGAGTAAGTAAGATATGGATTTTGAGATACTATCCTCGCTATTGTATCAATCATTAGATTGTAAATTGGACTTTCATAGTTTTCAGTGTCCTTAATGTCAATTTGAAGTTTTTCAATAGCTGAAGCTGTAGAGATGTATGAAAAGTGAGTCAAGACCTGTACAATTCCCATCATGTCATCGTGATGCTCCGGACTTGTTTCCACTATCCTCATTCCCTTGTCTTCAAGGAACTTGTAGACTTTAGGGTACCAATTTCCCTTTTCAATTGGTGTAAGCACTATGATTTGCCCTTTCAAGTCTGTTGTTCTTGGACCAAAGACTGGGTGAGTAGGGATGAATTCAACTCCTTCTCCAATGCATTCCTTCATTTTGCGGCTAGGGCCCTCTTTCACTGAAGTAACATCAATCATCAATGAACCTTCTTTCATAAATGGTCCTAATTCTTCTATAACTGCTTCAGTGCTTGAAATAGGAACGGAAATAATCACGATATCGCTATCTTGAACAATCTTCTTATTGTTGTCGCTATATTTTATTCCAAGTTCCTCACTGACTTGCTTTCCGACAATGGAATCTCTTCCTGTAATTGTAACATCGAAGTCAAAGTCTTTCATATACCATGCAATGGTTCTTCCTAAACCTCGTGTTCCTCCAATAATTCCAATTTTCATTTTATTAGCTCTATTAGTTTTGTTTTAGAAATTGATAAAAATAATTTTCATTGATTTTGATAAACTTATTTGATAAATTTATTTTGATAATTATTTTTCAAAATTACTTAATTTTATATATTACCAATATTCATATTTTATATTGTTATAATAATTATATAACTATTGAGTTTTTTATAATTTTTGATTAATTTTAATGAGAATTTTTAAGAAATTTATAATTTTTGTATGGTTTAATTGAGGTTTATTCATGAAAATAACTTATCAAGATAGAAAGAAAGGAATTATTGAACTTCTTCCTGAAACTTTAGATGACTTATGGCATCTGTCTCACATAATCGCTGAGGGAGATACTGTATACTCTAAGACAACAAGAAGGATTCAAGACAATACTGGGGATAAGTTAAGAAGTGATAGGGGGGTTAAGAAGACCTTTACTTTAGGTGTTTCAGTGGAGGATGTAAGTTTTCACATATTCACTGGAAAGCTTAGGATAATCGGTTCAATCATTAAAGGTCCTGAAGACTTGATTCCTCTCGGATCTCACCATACAATTGAAGCCAAATTGAACACTCCAATTAAAATATTCAAGGAACATTGGTCCGGCTATGCATTGAAGAGAATCAGCCAAGCTATTGAAGCTTCCAAGAAACTCTCTGCAATCATTGTTGTATTGGAAGATGATGTTGCAGACTTCGGTTTGATGAGGCAATTTGGAATTGAATATTATGGTCCGGTTATGGGAAATGTTTCTGGAAAAAGGATAATTGACAAAAACCGTGCAAAGAATATTGAGAAATTCTATCAAAAGATTGTGGATTATATTCTCAAGTTTGACAATATTCAGACAATAGTTTTGGCAGGTCCTGGATTTTATAAGAATGATTTCTTAAAGTATCTTGAGTTGAAGCATAAGGATTTGGCTAAAAAGTCCATAGTCGAAGCAACCGGTTCCGGTGGCAGAGTGGGTATTAATGAGGTTCTTAAGAAGGGAACCGTTGAGAAATTGGCAGCTGAAAATAGGGTTGCCTTTGAAATTGCAGCAATTAATGAAATCCTTCAGGAGATAGCAAAGTCTTCCAATTTAGTTGTTTACGGTAAAAAGCAAGTTAAAGATGCTATAGATTTGGGAGCTATTGAAAAGCTATTGGTTTTGGATAATCTGATTAGAAGCGAAGACCTTGAGGGATCCATGGATATGGTGGAAAACATGTCTGGTGAAGTTTTAGTCATAAGCAGCCAGCATGAAGGTGGAAAACAGCTTGAGGGATTAGGTGGTATGGCTGCTATCTTAAGGTACTCCATTAACTGATTGGTTAATTATCAATAATTCATTGAAATCATTTTTCATTATTTTTCTAAACCGCTATTTTTTAGACTTTTTAAAATAGATTTTAACCAATATCTAAAAACTTAACATTATATATAATAAAAATTATAAAAATATTAATATTACATTAAAAAATTAAAGGAAAAAATTAAAGGATTTTAAACATGTTTTTAGAATTATTTTTAGTATTTATTGCAACATTTTTAGGAACTGGGGCATTGAATATCATATTCCGTTTCTTAGGCAAAAGAGGTTATATGGGAAATCTGTATGAGCCAGTGCGTGGAGGTACTCCTCGTGGGATTGGTATAGTTCCATTTATTGTAATTAGCCTGTTCTTGCCTGCAGGATATAACAATCTTGTTTTGGTTATGGGATTATGTGCCCTTGTCGATGATGTGATAGGTAGAAGAAGAATCGCTAACTTGCCTATTGAAATAGGACAGCTTGCAAGAGGAATAGGTATGTTATGCGTTATCGGATTAGGTTATCCTCTTATGGGCATTTCTTCTATTTTAGTTGCTTTAATGATTCAGCCTATGAACATTGCAGATATGCAACCTGGGTCTGCAGTAAGCGTAGTTGTTGTAATGAGCTTCTTTACAATACTTGCAACCTTGATTTTAGGTGTAGCTCCTGTAGCACAGATTCCTGCATATTATGTTCCGTTGCTAACTTTAGTAACATGTATAGCTTACGCTCCTTTAGACTATTCAGGAAAGATCATGTTAGGTGAAGTGGGAAACCATACCTTTGCAATAGTTTTGGGAATAAGCTTTTACATTCTTGGAGGATTTGTAGGGACCTTAATATTGTTCATTGTAACAACTGCATTGATTGCATACATTAGAAGAAGAAACTTATCTAGATTCCTTATTAATAAATTGCATATAAGCAATCCAACTTTCGGTGATTTGTTTATGGATGTCTTAACTGGTGGAGGTTTAGGTGATTTATTCAGAAAAATCATTCTTGGTGAACGTCAGCAAGTTGTTACTGATAATTTATTAATTTCACTTGGATTTAGAAGATTGCTTTACAATCCATATTCCCCTAATCTAGAAAGAGTAATTGAAAAGGATGTTAGAACAAAACCGACTGATTTGAGAAAGTTAAGCTAATAATTGCTCTATCAATCCAATTAAATTTTTTTAATTCATTATTTTTATTATGGTGATCTTATGAGTGATATTTTTGAAGTCATTAAAAATCGTAGAAGCGTAAGAGCTTACAAAGATGAGCAAATTGAAGATGAGCAAATTGAACAAATTTTAGAAGCAGCTATTATGGCTCCTACTGCAAGAGGAGAAGCTCCATGGCATTTCACTGTAGTTCAAAACAAGGAAATTCTTGCAGATATCAATGATTCTGTACTCAACATATTATCCAATTCAGGTGATGAGTTCCTTGAAGCAATAGCCGAATCTGGTGTAAATGTAATGCACAATGCTCCAACAGTTGTATTTGTTTCTGCTAAATCCGATGCAACCAATATGCAAGCAGACTGTTCTGCAGCTATTGAAAACATGCTTCTTGCAGCAGAAGGATTGGATATTGGATCCTGTTGGTTAGGTCTTGTAGCTATTTACTTCAGTGTTGAAGAAAACTTGAAAAAGCTTCACATTCCTGAAGGATACACTCCATTGTATGGTGTTGCTTTAGGTTATAAGCTTGAGCCAAATGAACCAAACCCACGTAAGGATGTTTTCGTAAACTGGGTAAAATAAGATTTAATAATTTTTTATTAAATTTTTATTTATTTTTTATTTTTAATTTATTTCATTAAACTATTTTTAAAAAAAGAGTTGGATAAAATAATGAAAATTTTATCCATTTTTATATTTTTCTTATTTTTTTATTACTTATTTTTTCAATCATTTACATGATTTTTAAGATTTTATAATAAGCATCTGTGGATGGATGAACTTCCAGGAAATCATCGAAATCCTCTTTAGTTATTCCCATATTCATAAGGAATGCAAGATAAGCAGTATCATCAATTGAGGATGGGGATATTTGGCTTGCTCTCACTATCTCTTCTGTTTCTGTATTCAATGAAATCTTTGTAAGTCCAGTTTCTCCTCTTAATATTCTCCAGAATGCATGAGGTCCTCCAAGACCTGGAATGATTATATCTTCAACATTTACGTTGTCATTGCCTTCAGATTTTGATGCTTTTTGAGTGAAGCTCACATCCAAATCCAATGTCAATGATTGTGGAACGTTTATATCATCAAACTTATTCAAGTATCCGGCCATGTTTCTTGCTGCTGAAATTCCCTCTTTTCTTGCATAAGGAGTAAGGGTGATTCCTCCTGTAACGTCTCCTGCAGCATAGATATTTGGATTTGAGGTTTGGAAGAATTCATTCACCTTAATTGATCCATCTTCATTCAAGTCAACAATGTCTGCAACTATTTCTGAATTTGGAACTCTTCCAGTAGCTATCAATGTTTTTCCTTCAAACTCTCCCTTGTCGGTTATGATGGAGTTTTCAGTGATTTCCAAAACATTGGTGTTTTCATAAATATCCACTTCCTCAATGAGCTTGTTAACAACATACGATTTGATTTCAGGCTCCAAGTCCTTTAGGATTTCACTTCTTGCAATGATTTTTACTTCACTTCCAAAGATTGAGAATATGTTTGACAATTCGGTAGCAATAATTCCTCCACCAACTATATTTAATTTGCTTGGAACTTCCTCTAAGGAAAGTACATCGCTACTTGTCAAAGCATATTTTACTCCATCGATATTTGGAATAAATGGTCTTGCACCAGTAGCTATCAAAAGATTTTCTGCCTCGTATATATCATGATCCTTATCTTTCACATTTTCTCTTTGAAGCTCATTGTCATTGTCTAATTTCACTTTAACAATTATTTTGTCATCATCGTTTATTTCCACACTTGCTTCACCATAGATAACATTATTGTTTACGCTTTCATTTTCCTCTTGGTTAAGCCTGCGAAGCATGAGTTGGGTCTTTTTAATGTTGTCACATGCAGATTTATAATCCAAGCTTATGTTTCCATCGATGAATCCGATTTCAGTGAATCTCTTGAAGTTTCTTATGAAACGGCTGATGTCTGTAAGAGCACATACGACCATGCATCCTTCATTAAGACAGGTTCCTGCAATGTATTTCTTTTCAATAAGAAGAGTTTCTTCTCCCAATTTACCGAGTTCAAATGATCCAAGTCTTCCAGCAGGGCCTGCTCCAATAACAATGTTTTTAAATTTTTTTATTTCTTCCATGCTATCCCTTGAATATTTTTTAATATAGTTGGCTTTATTAAGTCAGTAATAATTATTAAAATTAATAAATTAATTAATTAATTTTAGTATGTTTATTTTATTATAAAAATTTATTAATTATTTTTAAAAATAGCTGTTTCAAATGAGTGATAATTGTTTTAATAAAAATAATTTTATGTAAAAATAGTGAAAAGTATTATTAATTTCTTCTAGGAGTAATACTTTATGGTATTAAGTTATGAATAAGTTTATGATTTAAAAAAATTAGTTTTAAGAATTAGTTCTTATTTAATAATTCCAAGAACTTCTCTTTAGCTTCGTCAATTGTTAAAGGATAATCGTTGTTCATGTCGAATCCTTCTTTTTCAAGGTCGTGGAAAAGTTCTGTGACAATAGGTACTTCTAAGTTTGCCTTATCTAGAATTTCAGGTTGTGCAAAAATCTCTTTAGGAGTTCCTTCGGCAATCAATAAACCGTCAACCATAACGAACACTCTTTTTGCATAATTTGGAACCAAGTCAACTTCGTGAGTTGAAATGATGATTGTGATTCCTTCCTCGTTAAGTTCCTTTAATAATTTACTTAAACCTCTTACACCTTGAGGGTCTAAACCTGCAGTTGGTTCGTCTAAAACCATAATTTCTGGTTTCATCGCAAGAATTCCTGCAATAGCCACTCTTTTCTTTTGACCTCCACTTAAATGGTGAGGTGCCTTTTTCTCGAAACCGCTCATTCCTACACGAGCTAAGCTTTCAGTAACCCTTTTTTGAACCTCTTCCATAGGTAACTTTAAGTTTAAAGGTCCGAATGCAACGTCTTCTTCTACAGTAGGTGCAAATATTTGGTCATCAGGGTTCTGGAATACGATTCCAACTTTTTGTCTAAATTTTAGCAAAGACTTTTTATCATACTTCAATTCTTCGCCATCGATGAAAACTTGCCCTTCATCAGGTTCATAGATACCATTCAAATGAAGGAACAAAGTAGATTTTCCAGCACCGTTTTTACCTAAAAGAGCAACCATCTCTCCCTTTTCAACTTTTAAGCTAACTCCTTTAAGTGCTTGATAATCCTTAGTATAAGAATATTTGATATTTTTCACTTCTAACATTTTATTCCTCCTTTGGCGGTACATAAACCGGAAGTTCTCCGTAATAACCTCTTGAATCTAAACTATGTTGTAATGTTTCACTTTTATCTAATGATCTTAAAAAGATATTACTTATTAAATCTGCTAAGCATTTCATTGAATTCATGTATGAATTGTATCCCATTCTTGTTTTCTGTGCTTTTTGCATTGTATCGATTTCATTTAGGAATATGAAGATTGTATTGTACATTAAAAGTCCAATTTCAGTAATGATTTTTGGTACTTTCAAGGTATCCAAACAATGGAAAATCTTTGCAATTGGTGTTGTCAATGCAAGAAAACCTAATAAAGGGAAACATCCTAAAACTCTAAAGAATGTGTATAACCCATAATGCCATGAGTCATCAGTAACTACAATGCCGAATATTCCTGTTTCATAAATGACTTCTCCATTTCCAAAGAAGAATATTAAGAATAGACATGTTATGACAAGAAATGCCATCGGTATTGTTAAAAATTTCAAATAGGATCTTATGCTAATTTTTGCTACTCCCAATATTATAATTGAGAATAAAATGAAGATAAATACATCAAAATATAGATTATCCAATGCTAAAGTAACTATCAATAATATTGCTGTTAAAAACAATTTAAAATAAGGGTTTGTTTCACTTAATTCATTATTGTGAGCAATATAATCCATATCAAATTTCATAAAATCACTAAAATTCGTTTAAGTATATAAATTTTTAAATTTTTTAAAAAATATTAAAAAAAAGAAAAAAATGGATAAAGAAGAATTATTCTTCTTTACCTTGTCCTCTCCAGTAACCGAAGAAGTAACCAATAATGATTGCTCCTATAGCTGCTTGAAGAGCGAATAATAAACTTTCTATTTCACCACTTGGTGGTTCCCATATTGAAGAGAACCAAGGTTCAAAACCGGTTTCTTCGATAGCTTCACCAGCTGCATCGTCTGCTCCCCCAAAGTATCCGTCGTCTTCACCGTGACCACTGAACATAACTAATGGTGCGATGAACAATATAATACATACAACAGCTAAAATAATTAAAGTAGATCTTTCCATATTAATCACCTTATGCTTCATTAGGAGCTAATGCGCCTAATTTGTCTAATAATTTTGGTTTGTAAGCTTTTAATCTGTCCCATATGATTACGGTTAAGATACCTTCACCAATAGCTAATGGTACTTGAGTTACTGCGAAAATAACTAAGAACTTGGTTAATGCACTGCCGAAAGAAGGAGCAGGGAATGCGAAAGCTAATTGGAATGAAGTAGCTACGTAAGTTAATAAGTCACCTAAGAATGCTGCAAAGAAGATTGCAATAGTGGATGAGATATTAGCTTTAGTTAAACCTTTGTATACGATCCAAGCTATGAATGGGCCTACAATACCCATTGAGAAAATGTTAGCACCTAAAGTGGTTAATCCACCGTGTGCGAGTAATAAAGCTTGGAATAAAAGTACAACAGTTGCGAGTACAGCGGTTACAGCAGGGCCGAATAATGCTGCACCTAATCCGTTACCACAAGGGTGAGAACAACTTCCAGTAACAGATGGTAATTTTAAAGATGATAAGATGAACATGAATGCTCCACTTACAGCGATTAAAGCTTTGGATTCAGGGGTTTCATCTACGATTTTTTTGATTTGATAGATACCATATGCAACGATGATGAATGATATGACGAACCATACAATACACCATGTTAATGGTAAATATCCTTCCATAATATGCATAAATAATTTCCTCCAAATTAATATCAATATAATTTGATATTTTAATAAAGTTAAATTAAGTTTATTTTTATTAAAGTTATATTGATAAATTAATTTTTATCCTTTATTATATATAAACTTTTTAGTAATACTTCAAACTATTTTATTGAAAACTAAATATTTTCTAAAAAATAAAAGATTTGCATTTAAATTTCATATTCCTTGATTTTTTATTCCCGTTTCAATTTTTTTGCATTGTTTGAATTTTATTTTCGTATCTTAGATTTTTTGGAATTTTTTAATACTTTCACTTATTTTTTGGAAATTAGTTTGATAAAATAAAAATATTTATATAATCTAAAAACTAATAATTAAAATATCAAATATACGTGATTTTAATTTAAAACTTTAAATTAATTAATTCATTTAAATAAATAAAAGGAGATGTTGCTAATGTGT
The DNA here is from genome assembly GCF_016294135.1 of Methanobrevibacter ruminantium. Taxonomy (NCBI): domain Archaea; kingdom Methanobacteriati; phylum Methanobacteriota; class Methanobacteria; order Methanobacteriales; family Methanobacteriaceae; genus Methanobrevibacter; species Methanobrevibacter ruminantium. The sequence goes on along the minus strand of NZ_JAEDCO010000002.1, from coordinate 78,177 downwards.
ATTGCTGCACCAGCTAAAATTGTAGAGATTGACACTGAATCTAACATTTGCGCTGCAGACTTTGGAGGAGTAAGACAAAATGCAAAATTGGATCTTCTTCCAGATGCAGAAATTGGTGATTATGTATTGATTCATGCAGGATATGCTATTGAAAAATTATCAGAACAAGCTGCTAAAGAATCTTTAGAATCCTGGGATGAATTATTGGAAATGTTAGAAGAAGAAGACAAAGAACGTGAAAAAATGATGAAAGATATGTTATAGTCTTTTTCATTTTCTTTCTATTTTTTAATTTTTATTTACAATCGTCATTTTAATTGTACTGTTGTCTAAAGTTTTTAAACTAATTTCTTTACTATTTTTAATTAATAATATTAATATTATTTCAATTATTAAATTAATGACTTTATTTTAATTGTGATTATATGGATGAAGAAATAAGATTATTGAAGGAATTGAATTGTCCGCAGTGGGTAATTGAGCATTCCAAAGGAGTTTCAAGAAAGGCATGTGAAATTGCATCTAATTTTGATGATGTTGATATGGAACTTGTAAGGGTTGGAGGTTTGCTTCATGATATCGGTAGATTCAAGACCAATTCCATTGAACATGCGGTAATCGGTGCTCAAATACTTAAGGAAATGGGATATCCTCAAGAGATAATCAATATTGTTGAAAGGCATATTGGAACTGGCCTCACTGAAGAGGATGCTAGGCAGTTAGGATTGCCTATTAAGGATTACACTCCTCAGACATTGGAGGAAAAGATAGTTTCCCATGCAGACAATCTCTTCAATAGTGCCGATGAAGTGGATGTTGAGTTCACTATTGAAAAGTGGAAAAGGAAATTATGCGAAAATCATCCATCAATAGAAAAAATCAAGAAGATACATGAAGAGCTTGTTTTAAGATTTGAATAGTTTTTTAGACAATATTCATTTTTATTCAGAAATCAATAAATTTATAAAAACTATTTTATAAAAGAAATTTAAATATTTAATTAGTAATTTAAATAGTTAATTAGTAATTTAAATATTAAATTATAATTTAAATATTTTAATATTTGATATAATTTTTATTTTAACAGATTGTTACTTATTTTAATTTTATAATTTTACACGAGGAAAAGAATGAAAGTTATTTGTTCAAGTGATGCGTCATTATATAGGCCTGAAGTAGTAAGATGGAGAGAGAGGATGGCAATGATGGAACCTTTAGGGGATGTTGTTGTTGCACTTCCATGCAGTATGAAAAAGCCATACTCCAACTCTCAGTCTCACCAAAAGTTCAGAAGAGTTACCAAAGGTTATCAGGAAGTAATTGTAACCTCTCCATTTGGGATCTGTCCAAGGGAATTGGAAAATACCTTCCCAATCCAATCTTATGATGTTGCTGTTTCAGGTGATTGGAATGATGATGAGATAAGATTAGCTGGGGAGCTACTTAGAGATTATGTTGGAGACAAGCCGGTAATCGCAAATGTTGAAGGAGGTTACGAAGAGGTTTGTCGTGAGTACTTGGATAACTGTACCTATGTATGTGATGGTGGCAGACCTACTTCTCCGCAATCCATTTTTAACTTAAGGGAAGAGCTTAAGAAATATCCTAAAACAAAACATAGGGATAGAGTATTGAATGAGCTTAGATCTGTTGCTAAATACCAGTTTGGAAAAGATGCTGAAGCAATGATAACTGATGATGTCGTTGCTAAAGGAAGATATCATAGAACTCTTTATTCCAATGGAAAGACAGTGGCTCTTCTCAATAGGGATGTTGGATTATACACTCTTAACCTTGAAGGAGGAAGAAGACTTGCTGAACTAGGAGTTCATGTGGTTGAAATAGACTTTGACTTGAAGACAAACTCATTGTTTGCTCCAGGTATTGTGAATGCAGATCCAAGCATTCTTCCAAAGGATGAAGTCGTTGTAGTAAGAAATGATGAGGTCGTAGCAGTTGGAAAAGCTGTCTTGACCGGTCGTGAAATGACTGAATTAAGAAATGGTATTGGAGTGAAAATAAGACATAGAATTAAAAAATAATTTAATTTCTATTATTTTTCATTTTTTTTAATTTTTATTTAATTTTATAACATTTTTTATTATAATTCTATTATAATTCTATTATATTTCTATTATATTTTTATTATATTTTTATTATTTAATTGATAAGTTTAAATATAATTAAAACAATAGTTATATTATTAACTTTTTGTTAGGAAATAAAATTTTAAATTTTATTCTTATCACTAATTTAATTAAACATTTATTTAAAAAAATTTTGAGGAGATAAAATGTCTGAAGAATTAGCACTTGCTGTAAAAGATGCAGTTTCTGTAGTAAACGACCCTCACATGGGCGTAAGTATTGTAGAAATGGGTATTGTACAATCTATTGCAATTGAAGGTTCAACTGCTGAGATCGTAATTAAACCTACCAACCCAGGTTGTATGAGTGTTACCCGTATAGCTGCTCAAGCTAAAGCTGAAGCTTTAAAAGTTGAAGGAATCGATAAAGTTAAACTCATCATTGAAGGTCACGTAATGGCTGACTCTCTTAATGAGATGCTTAACAAAGATAATTAAGTTTTTTAAACTTAATTACTCTATTTTTTTTATTAGAATTTCTTGAATTTAATTGATTTCAGTTTTTTTCAAAGTCTTTTTTATACAAAAGATTTATATATTAGATTAGATATAGTTAATAATACTTGTATTTGTTATATAGGCTAGTGGCACAGCCTGGTCAGCGCGCACGGCTGATAACCGTGAGGTCCTGGGTTCGAATCCCAGCTAGCCTACTTCTAATTTTACTTATTTTTTCAAATTTTTACACTTACTGACAATTCTATCGTCTTTTTTTAAGATTCTTTTTTTAGATATTTTTCATTTTTTTAGATATTTTATCTTTTTTAGATATTTTTCATTTTACATTAATACTAAATCTTAGAAATGCTATTTTATAATGTACATTTTTATGTATTATTATACATTTATATACTTAAAAGTACAATATATTATTAGAGAAAAATCTTGGTGATACCATGTGGGAAAGTTTAAATTTAAAATTTAGTAAATATCCTGCAAGAATGGCTGTAGCTCAAAAGATGTTTGAGTTAGGATTAAGAATAAGTGAAGATGGTAAGATATATTGTGGAGATTTAAAGATAAGCGACTCTGCATTGGCAGCCGCTGCAAATGTTGATCGTAGGGTAATTAAATCTACAGTTGATGTCATTATTGCTGATGAAGGGTTATATGAAATATTCTCAAATATTATTCCAGCAGGAACATTAATCAAAAACATTGCAAAAAGCTTGAATTTAGGTGTTATTGAAATAGAAGCTGGTGAAAAGAGTGATGGTGTTTTAGCTGAAGTCGCTTGGATCATGAGCAAGCACAATATAAGCATTCGTCAAGCTTATGCAGGAGATACCCAATTGAACACAAACCCTGTTTTGACAATCATTACAGAAGATCCGATTCCTGGTGAACTTCTAAATGAATTCATTAAAGTGGAAGGGGTTTTGAAGGTTTCAATTTTATAACAATTTTTCTTAACTTTTTCTTTTTTTATTTTTTTCTAATCTTTAAAATTCTTCTAACTTTTTTTATTTTTTCATTAATTTTTTACTATTTTTTATATAAAAACATTAAATTTATAATATAGTGTGTATATAAATATAGATATAATGTAATTTATTAAATCATTTACTATAATATTAACCATTAAGTAATTTTTTTAATTTAGTTTTGATTTAAAATTTAAATATTTATAAGGAAGACTATTATTATGTTAAGAGATCCAATTATTCAAAATTTATATCCTGAAATTTTTGAATTCGAAGAAGCTGTAGATGTTATAGGATGTCTTAAAGAATGGCCTAAGAGCAGATTATGTGATGACAATGCTATTGCTAGAAAAACTAAAATAGATATTAAAACAGTTAAAGATATTCTTAAATTGCTTGAAACAAACAACTTCGTTTACAATGTAAAAATCAACGAAATTTGTATAAAAATCATTAAACACTTTAAATCTGGAAAGCTTAGCCATGAAGAGATAGCAAAAAAAGTCAAATTGGATTTGGAAATTGTAGACCAATTCATTGAAGAAAATGAATCTCTTCTATTGGAAACTAAAAAAACTTATTCCCAACAAACCTTAAAAACATTAAATGATAATTTAAATGCTTTAATTAAGGGAGAGAAAAAGGAAGAAAATGAAGAAGAAGCAGAGGATAAGAAACAAGAAGAAGTTAATGCTGAAGAAGTCAAGGATGAATCCTCTGATGATGATAAAAAGGTCATGAATGAAGATAAGGAGTCTGAAGAAGTAGTTGTTAAGGGAACTGTTGAAGAGACTTCTGAAGAAGAAAAACCTGCTAAAAAATCAAAAGCTAAAAAGCCTAAAAAGGAAAAAGCTAAAAAAAGAGCAGTTAATCAGAAATTCTGGTATCTTACATTTGATGAAATCATCGATTGCCTTAAGAATGGATACACTACAGATGAAGAGATTTCTGAAAAGACCAATTGTAAGCTAAACATTGTAAGAAAGATTCTTTACAAATTATATGACATGCGTTTAGCAAGCTATAAGAGAGATAAGGATAAGGAAACTCAATGGTACACTTACGATTGGAGATTCAATGAAAATGAGTACAAAAAGTTAGAATTTAATTTAGCAAGTTCTGAACTTAAAAGATTAAACTCTGAATTGGAATATGAAGAGAACAATATGTTCTTCGTTTGTCCAAATGGACATTACCGTCTTGACTTTGAAGACGCTTCAACTGTTGAATTCCTATGTCCAGAATGTGACCTTGATTTGGAATTCGAAGACAATCAAGAAAAAATAGATAGTAAAAAAGAAGAAATTAAAATTCTTGAAGATATAATTTCAGGATAATTTCTATCTTTTATTTTTTTATCTTATTTTCTATTTTTTTATTATTTTTAACTATTTTTAACTATTTTTAATTATTTTCAATTTTTTAATTATTTTAATATTTTACTTATTATTCTATTTTATTTTATTCCATTTTTCTAATTAGAACTGCTGGTGTATGGATGATGGAATCTAATGATTCTACAGTAACTTCATGAGTGTCAGAATCCAACACGTCTTTTACACTATAAATGGTTTCCATTGCAGTGGATAATGATTTCTGATAATCTTCAGCAACATTAGCTATTTCAATCGCTTCATCAACATCTATCTCTCTTGAACATCCTAACGGAGTAGATCCCAAGTTTTCTGAAAGCTGTCCTAATGTGTATCCGAAAACCCCTTTGTCCGCTTCAATTCCAGGAATAGCTATTGGAAGTCCTGTAAAGTATTTGTTTCCTCTTCTATAAGTTGCATCAGTGTCTATAATCAATGTTGTTATTGTGTTGTTGGTTTTGCTTTTTATGTCTTCAGTTATTTCCTTTGCTACCTTTTCAGGGTTTTCAGGAAGCAGTGATACGCATGTTCCTGGTGCATTGCTTAAATCGATTCCCGCTTCTGAAGCTGGCTTCAATGCATGTTTCCAACCGTAAAGCTGCAATACAACTTCTTTATGCCTTTTGGATTCTTCTGGAAGTTTTCTTAAATTTTTAATGGTTCTTTCCTTGATTCCAAGAATCGGTCCAAGAACATATCCCCAGAAGTATTTGCTCCAGTATGTAGCCAAGAATGTTGCCTTCAATGATGGTGTGTAATCCGCTTCATCAACCAATCTTCCTTGAGATACAGAGATGGGAGTTTCTGCAATGACCAAGTAATCCCCTTCATTTGCCAATTTGGAGATGTCATCTATCATGAAGTCTATGCTTTCATTAGGTTTGATGTAATGTGTTTCAATAGGAATTACCTTGTATCCCTTAATTTCCACATATTTGTATTTTTGACCTTTCTCTGTTTCTGCTTCTTTATAGGTTGGATTGGTTGTCATGGTATCTCAATAGTTAATTCGATTAATAGTATAATTTTATATTAGTAAATATATAATTATTATTGTATAAACTTATAGAATTTTTTGAATTTATATAATTTTTAATTTCACATTATTTATAGGAGAATTTTTATGGAAAAAGCAATCACTTATTTTGAAAAACCAGGCATTGAAAATACCGATGCGCTTATTGGACTTGTTAAAGAAAGATTAGAAGGCTCTGATATTAAATATGTGGCTATTGCATCCTCCACTGGTGCAAGTGCCTTAAAGCTTAATGAAGCATTGAAGGACATGGATGTAACCATTGTAAACTGTTCCCATCATGTAGGTTTCAAGGAAGCGAATAAGGCACAAATGGATGATGAAACCAGAGCAAAGCTTGAAGATGAAGGTGTTGTAACATTTATGGGTTCACATGCATTAAGCGGTGTTGGAAAAAGCATTTCCAAGAAATTCGGTGGAGCAACTCCTGTAGAAATCATTGCAGCAACTTACAGAACATTCTGTCAAGGAATGAAAGTGTGTGCAGAAATCTCCATCATGCTTGCAGATGCAGGTTTGATTCCAGTAGGCGAAGAGATAATAGCTATTGGTGGAACAGGTCATGGAGTGGACACTGCTGTTGTCATGACTGCAGCTAACATGACTAATGTATTTGACATAAAATTCCATGAAATCATAGCCATGCCAAGATAATGCCTAATTCTAGTTTTAATCTATTAAAACTTTTTTCTTACTTTTTTCTTTATTTATTTATTTTAAGATTAATGGGTAATTGTTATATATTATAAAATTAATAATAAAAATACTAATTTAAAAATCAGATTTAAAAATTAATTTATACAAATTTAGAAATTTTGTATATTTTTGCTAATATTTCATTTACATTTAAATATTACTTTAAACATATTTAATAAATAATAGTAAATAGTTTATACTTATTAAAAATAATTTTTAAATTAATAAAATTTGTGGGGTTTACTCGTGAAATTTATAGATGATGCAATTAAAGGATCAGAAGAAACCATTGAAAATTCTGCTCCTAAAAAATCAAACGATGATTTAGACGAAGAATTGTTAAAAATCATTAGTGAAAGCCAAGCTAACATTATTGTAGTTGGTACTGGTGGCGCAGGAAACAATACCATTTCCAGATTAAATGAAATTGGTATTGAAGGTGCAAAAACTATTACTGTAAATACTGATGCTCAAGATTTATTCTACAGTACTGCTGATAAAAAATTACTTTTAGGCAGACAAACTTGTGGCGGTCTCGGTGCTGGTGGAGAACCTACCATCGGTGAAGAATCCGCTGAAGAAAGTGAAGAAGACATTAGAGAAGAATTAGAAGGCGCTGACATGGTATTTGTTACTTGCGGTCTTGGTGGAGGAACCGGTACTGGTTCTGCACCTGTAATTTCCAAAGTAGCTAAAAAAGCAGGCGCTTTAACTGTTGCTGTTGCAACCATGCCATTCTCTGCTGAAGGTGTAAAAAGAAGAGAAAATGCAGAAATCGGTTTAGAAAAACTTCAAGAAAATGCAGATACTGTAATTGTTATTCCTAATGACAAATTATTAGAAGTTGCTCCTAACCTTCCTTTAAACAAGGCTTTCATGGCTTCAGATGAAATCTTAGGAAGAGCTGTTAAAGGAATTACCGAACTCATTACCAAACCTGGACTTATCAGTTTAGACTTTGCTGACATTAGTTCCATCATGAAAGGTTCCGGTATGGCTATGATTGGTATGGGAGAATCTGAATCTGGTGACAGAGCTATTGAATCTGTACATGAAGCATTAAGCAGCCCATTATTAGACATTGACATTTCCAATGCTAAAGGCGCTTTAATTAACATTTCAGGTAGTTCTGACTTAACCTTGAATGAAGCTGAAAAAATCGTTCAAATTGTTGGTGACAGATTAGATCCAGAAGCTAACATCATTTGGGGAGCTCAAATCGATGAAGACTTACAAAACATGATAAGAACTACCATTGTTGTTTCTGGTGTAAAATCCCAATACACCATCGAACCTAAAAAGGATGATTTCGAAGAAATAGACATCGATGATGACTTTGAAGGAACTGTTTTAGGACAATCTGATGATGCTCCTGCAGATCCTTTAGATGAGTTCTTAGATGGCATATTCTAAGCTTAAGCTTTAGATTTCAGTTTTAGATTTTAAGTGTTTTGGTAATTCAAAACACATCAAAATTTATCACTCTTTCGGGTGATAATTCTTTTTTTCTTTTTTAATTTTATTTACAATTATTTTAGTCTATTTTTTACAATTTTTTGTCATGATCTTTTAATATTATCATGCAAAACTTTATTAATGTAATTAAATAAAACATATAATATTATTATAAATTAAGATTAAACTAGAGATTAATTGTAGATTAATTATAGATTAATGAAGATTATAAAAAAGCTAAAATTAATCTTGTTTTTTAAAAAAATTATTATTAACTTAACTTTTATATATGTAGGGATTTTCAATGAATATTAAGGAAACTACTAGTGATTTTATAAAACAAAGTAAAAGAGTATTAAAAGTAGCTAGAAAACCAGATCGTGAAGAATACTTCAATTTTTCCAAAGTTACTGCAATCGGTATTGCAATCATTGGAGTAATTGGTTTTATAATTGTTTTATTCGGCCAATTATTAGGCTTATAATTTCAGATTTTTATTTTTTTTATGAATTTCCGAAATTCTAAAATTCTAAATTTTTAAATTTCTAAAATTCTATAATTTTATAAGTTTTTATAAATTAATAGCTATTTTTTAATCATTTTTTTAATAACTGGCTTCAGTTATTAAATTTTTATTTTTTGTAATTTTTTTATTTTGAAAGTACAAAAATTGAAACATTTATATATTATAAATAATATATATATTTTTATTATATGAATCTAATTTTATTTATTTTACTTTAAAATTCATATTTTCTTAAATTTAAATCGTAGATTCTAATCTATAGATTATTTAATTTTGTTAGTTTTTTCAAAATTCAAATAATTGCTGCTGTTTTGTAATTTTACAAAAAATAGATTGGAATTGAAAGAAAGTGCTTCTATATGGATATTTAAATTAAGGGAAATAATTAAATTTTATTTGTATAACTCAATTTAATCTATAAGTTTATTATAAATTATTAAATTATAAATATTAATTATAGGTGAATTTAAATGGAAGATGATAAAAATTCCATATTTGCTCTTAAAACATCAGCAGGTCAAGAAAGAAATGTTGCAAGACTTTTAGCGATGAAAGCGGACAAGCCTGGAGTAGATATTAAATCAATCGTGGTGCCGGAATCATTAAAAGGTTATATTATAGTCGAATCTGCAACTAACCTTGATATGAAGAACCCTGATATGAAGGTTCGTCATTTAAGAGGTATTGTAGGTGCTAAAAAAGATGGAACTATAGATGCAAACAGCCAAATAACCTTGGGAGAAGTTAAAAAATTCTTGAAACCACAACCTATCATTTCTTCAATACAAAAAGGAAGTATTGTTGAACTTGTTTCAGGTCCTTTCAAAGGTGAAAAATCTAAAGTTGTTCGTTTAGATGAATCTCGTGAAGAAGTAGTTCTCGAGTTAATTGAAGCAGCAGTTCCTATTCCTGTTACTGTTAAAGCTGATCAAATTAGAATTATTAAAAAGGAGGCTGACTAATGGCTAAAGATACAGTTGAAGTTCTTCTCGAAGGTGGAACAGCTACTCCTGGACCACCATTAGGCCCTGCAATTGGACCTTTCGGTGTTAATATGATGCAAGTAGTTGAAGAGATCAATAAAAAAAGTGCTGATTTCGCTGGTATGAAAGTACCTGTAATAATCACTATTGACAGCAGCACTAAAGAATTTGAAATTGAGATTGGTACTCCTCCAACAACTGCACTTATTATGGATGAACTTGGCATTGAAAAAGGTGCTCATGAACCTGGTGCTGAAGTTGCAGCAGATTTATCTGTAGAGCAAGCTTTCAAAGTTGCAAGAATGAAATTCGATTCATTACTCGCAAATGATTACAAAGCAGCAACCAAAGAAATTATGGGTACTTGTGTAAGTATGGGAATTACCGTTGACGGTAAAGACCCTAGAGATGCTCAAAAAGCAGTTGATGCTGGAGAGTATGATGATATTTTAGTAGAATAGATTTGCTATTCTGGTAAGATACTTACTAATGCTTAAAATTTAATTAGAAAATTTTGCTTAATATATTATTTATTTAAGTGATTAATTTGCATGATTGAATTTAATTATAAATTAGATTATTAAAATTTATGTTTATAACTTTCTTAATCTATCTTCTTAATTTAATATCAACAGCTAATTATGATAAATAGATAATATCTATTCACTTAAATGTAAATGATATTAAAATTGTATTTTCCTACTTGTTCTAGGGAAATATGGTTTTAATTGATATATTAAAAGGAATCTAAAGATTTTATAAATGCTTTTTAAAGATTTTATTTAATTTTAAGATTTCTCGTAAAAATTCCAAATGAACAAAGTTCATGGAGGATATATATGACACAAGAGATTATTGATGCGGTGAAGGAGGCAAAAGAACAAGCTAAGCCGAGAAACTTCACTCAATCCATTGATGTTATCATTAACCTCAAGGATTTAGATGTCAGAAAACCAGAAAACAGATTTAGCGAAGAAGTAGCTCTTCCTAATGGCCGTGGCAAAGAGATCAAAATCGGAGTCATCGCTGATGGGGAATTAGCTCTTGCTGCTAAAAATGCTGGTGTAGATGTCGTGATTTCCAAAGAAGATTTACAAGAATTTGGTAAAGACATTAAAGCTGCTAAAAAAGTAGTTAATTCTGTCGATTCATTTATCGCACAAGCTGATATGATGCCACTTGTAGGTAGATTCTTAGGTCGTATTTTAGGACCTCGTAATAAGATGCCTAAACCGGTACCCGCTAGTGCAAGAATTGAACCATTGCTTGAAAGAACTCAAGCTACCATTAAAGTAGGTGTTAAACAACAACCTTCTATTCAAATCTTAGTTGGAACTCAAGATATGGATGACGAGAAGTTAGCTGAAAATATTGAAGCTGTTCTTGCAGTATTAGACCGCAATTTAGAAAAAGGAAGAAACCAAATAAAATCCATGTATATTAAAGCGACAATGGGTTCAGTAGTGAGGGTGATCTAAGATGGCTCACGTTGCTGAATGGAAAAAAGAAGAAGTTAATGAACTTAAAGGTTTAATCGAATCTGCAGAAGTTGTAGGTATTGTTAACTTATTAAACATTCCTGCTAGACAATTACAAGAAATGAGAAAAACTCTTGCAGGAAAAGCAACTATCAGATTATCTAAAATTAACCTTATGAAATTAGCTTTAGAAGATTGTGATAATGAGAAAGCTAACATTACTGGGCTTTCTGATTTTATGGAAGGTCAACCTGCACTTGTATGTACTGACATGAATCCTTTCAGATTGTACAAAATATTAGAAGACAGTAAAACATCTGCTCCTGCAAAAGCTGGCGCAACTGCTCCTGATGATATTGTTGTACCTGCTGGAGACACTGGATTCCCACCAGGTCCGTTCCTTGGTGACTTACAACAAATAGGTGTACCTGCTAAAATCGACAAAGGAAAAATTGTAGTTTCTAAAGATACTGTTGTAGTAAAAGCTGGAGAAGAAGTTTCTAAACAAGTAGCTTCTGCTTTAACCAGAATGGATATCAAACCTATGGAAGTAGGTATGGATCTTAAAGCTGTATATGAAGAAGGCTCTATCTTTAAAGCAGACGTATTAGCTATTGATGAAGAAGAAACTATTGCAGATATTCAAACTGCATTTACTAAAGCATTTAACTTATCTGTATTTAGTGCGTTCCCAACTAGCCAAACTATTTCAACTATTATCAGTACTGCTCATACCAAAGCATACAATGTTGCTATTGAAGCAGCTATTCCTACAGACAAAACTTCTGATATGTTAATTGCACTTGCAAACGCTAAGATGTTAGCATTAGCGGGTGAATTATCTTCTGACGCTATTGATGACGAAATTGCTAATAAATTAGCAAATGTTGCAGTAGCAGCAGCTCCTGTCGTTGAAGAAGCAGCAGAAGAAGAGGAAGAAGAAGAGGAAGAAGAAGATAAAAGTGAAGAAACTGCAGCACTTGGATTAGGTGCTTTGTTCGGTTAGATAAAATTTAAAATTTATACTTTTTAATTTAAAAAACACAAGATTCAATATAAAAACTAATATGTATTGGATTTTTAAAAAATAAATTATTATAACAAAAACGGTGATAACATGGAATATATTTATGCGGCAATGATTTTGCACACCACAGAACAAGATATTAATGAAGAAAATGTAACTAAAATCTTAGAAGCAGCTGGCGCTGATGTAGATGAATCCAGAGTAAAAGCTTTAATCGCAGCATTAGAAGATGTTGATATTGAAGAAGCTATGGAAACTACTGCTATGGCAGCAGCTCCTGCAGCAGCAGCTCCTGCAGCTGCAGCAGCAGAAGAAGAGGAAGAAGAAGAGGAAGAAGAAGAAGACGAAGAACAAGCAGCTGCAGCAGCAACCGCTGGTTTAGGTGCTTTATTCGGATAGATTCTTTTCTATCCTTTATTTTTTCTTTTTTTTTAAACAATTTTTATCGTTCGTATATTATTTAACTATTTTTATACTTTTTTTATCAAAATTTTATTCTTTTGATTTCCACATCTCTATAAACTTTTTTTCAAAATCTATATATGCTTATATTAATAAAGTATTACTTAGTTAATAGGGAGGTGTAATTGTGATATTTTGTCCTAATTGTGGGGCGGAAAATGCAGATTCTGCAAAGTTCTGTAAGCAATGCGGTTATGCATTAGGAGCAAACCGTCCAATAAAAGACAATTATGTAAATACTGGAATTGATCCGTCTACTAGAGTAAATGACAATTCAAATGTAGGTTCTAACAATTCAAATTCCAAATCAGATAATAAAAACTTGATAATAATCTGTTTAACCATTGTTATTTGTGCACTTTTAATTGCAGGTGCTATGGTGATGTTTTCAAATAACAATGCAAATGATGATTCTGATGCTCTTTCAGATTCTGCATCATTGAATTCAGGTTCTGTTGATAATGCTTCTGATGTAGAAGCAAGCACTCAAGAATCTCATCCAACTATCCAAAGCGGTAGTTTCTCAACAGGAAGTTCGGCGTCAGATAAAACCCATTGTACCATTTATGTAGGGTCTGAACATGCTGGAGAGAAAGTTAAAATAAGCGTTTTATACAGTTATAATGGAAATGCATTGAATAAAGGAAATGTTGTTCCTAAAACCGTAAGCAGTGATGGTTACGTAAAAGTTGCAAGTGCAAGTGCATTGGATTACTATCCTGATGACGCTTATATTACCTTATATGACAATGATGGAAATGTCTTAGATACAAAAGAAATTTATTTGAATACAAATAGTGGAAAACAAACATTCTAATTGATTTAGAGGAAAAATATGAAATGTCCAATTTGCGGATGCGAGAATAAGGATGATTATAAGTTCTGTCATGATTGTGGAAGTCCTTTGAACTTTACAGAGTCAATTGATGGCTTTACTGATGAATTGAATAATCTGGATGATTTTCCATCTCTAGACAGCAAAAAGCTAATCATAATAGGCTATATAATAGCTATTCTATTCGGTTGGGGTAGCTTTATTCTTAGCTTCTTATTTGGTTCATATGGCTTTATCGGATTCATTGGACTATTTTTCCCAGGATTTATGCTAAACAGCAAAGATTCAAGTATTCGAAAGCATGCATACATCCAATTGGCAATAATGCTGATTGGAATTATTTTCACTGTTATGTTTTTATTTAGATGGTTTTAAAAGCTGATTTATATGAATAAAAAAATTAAAATGGCATTGTATATTATCTTAGCCTTGATCATATTCGTCGGATGCATTAGTATATGGTATGTGAATGATTATTCTCATGCAGACCCAAGTGTAAATGCCTACTTGAATGGAACAGAGAATGTATCAGTTGAAAAAGTGGAAAATGGATTATTTTTGGATGGTCTTGGGAATGATAGTGCATTGATTTTTTATCCTGGTGCTAAAATTGAATACACCTCTTATCTTCCTTTGTTCATGGATTTAGCAAATGATGGAGTGGATTGCTTTATAGTGGAAATGCCAGGAAATTTAGCATTTTTAGGTGGTAACAGTGCTGATTCAATCATAGGCAATGGTAATTATTCTTATGATGAATGGTACATTTCAGGCCATTCCTTAGGTGGAGTAATGGCTTCTTCCTATGCAGTTACCCATAAAGATGAAATCAATGGTTTGATACTTCTTGCATCTTATCCTGTGGATGATTTGGGAAATATGCCTGTCCTGTCAATCTATGGTTCCAATGATGAAACATTGAATAAGGAAACATATGATGAATCCAGGAGATTGATGGACAATAATTTAACAGAATATGTGATAAATGGTGGAAATCATGCTCAATTCGGGGCCTATGGCATTCAATCTGGTGATGGGATAGCAAGCATCTCTCCAGAAGACCAAAGAGAGCAAACTGAGAATGCAATTTTGGATTTCATATATTAATTTCAAATCTTTATTTTAATCCACTTTCTTTTTTTATTTTTTTAATTCTATTAAAACCTTAAACTGAATTCTATTTTTATACAAACTATTTAATAGATTAAAAACATATATAATTTTATTATGAAATAAATATTCAACTATTTATTATACTAATACATAACTCATAACAAAAAAATATTTTTTAAAAACGATTAAAACTGATTATTATGCTTAAAATATTCGAAGATTTAGGATATAAAAAACAAATTTGTAAAACATGTGGAAATGAGTTTTACTCTCAAGTTGATAGAGACACTTGTGGGGATGCTCCATGTGATGAATATGGATTTATCGGAAATCCTGCAACTGACAAGCCATATGATTTATATGAAATTCAAGAAACTTTTAGAAATTTCCTAAAAGATGAAGGCCATGAACCTATACCTCGTTATCCAACTTTAGCTAAAAGATGGAGAGATGACGTATTCTTAGTGGGAGCTTCAATATTTTGTTTCCAACCATGGATTACCTCTGGTTTAGTTGAACCTCCAGCTAATCCTCTTGAAGTTGAACAGCCATCCATCCGTCTTAATGATGTAGACAATGTAGGAAGAACCGGAAGGCACATGACTTGCTTTACCATGGGTTCACATACTGTAATCAATAAGCCGGATAATTTCATCTACTGGGAAGATGAAACAATTCGCCTTTGTCACGAGTTCTTCAAGTCAATTGGAATCAATACTGAAGAGATCACCTTCATCAAATCCTGGTGGAAAGGTGGAGGTAACGAAGGTCCATGTTATGAAGTGTGCTGTCGTGGTGTAGAGCTTGCTACACTTGTTTTCATGCAATACAAAACCCTTGAAAACGGTGAAAGGGAAGAGATTCCAATTAAGGTTGTTGATACCGGTTACGGTTTAGAGAGAATTGCATGGATTTCACAAGGAACTCCGACTGCTTATGATGCATGTTTTGCTCCTGTAGTGGACAAGCTTAAGGAAATAACCAATGTTGAAGTCAATGAGGACATATTGGCTAGAAATGCAGAGATTGCAGGTATGATGGATATTGAGGATATCGGTGATATCCGAGAGCTCCGTCAACAGGTAGCAGACAGCTTAGACATTACCCTTGAGGAATACTTGAAAAATGCAGAGCCTATGGAAGCTATTTATATCATTGCAGACCATACAAGATGTTTGGCATTCATGTTAGCTGATGGAATCATTCCATCAAATGTAAAGGAAGGGTATCTTGCAAGACTTGTCTTAAGAAGAACCATCCGTTTTATGAAAGAGTTGAAGATGGAGGAATCATTATCTGACATTATGGAAATCCAATTGGATTTCTTAAGAAAATTCTATCCTGAAATCGATGAATCTCAAGAGCACATCATGAATATTATCAATCTTGAAGAGGAAAGATATGCTAAAACCATTGAAAAAGGTAAAAAGACTGTTAAAAGAACCATTAAACGTCTTAAAAAAGAAGGAAAAACTTCCATGCCTTTAGAAACATTAATAGACTTATACGATGCTCAAGGTATGCCTCCTGAAACCGTTGAAGAAATGGCAAGCGGAGATAAGGACTTTGAAGTCTTTGTACCAGATAACTTCTTCACAATTGTTGCAGATATGCACGAAGAGGATAAGGTTGCTAAAAAAGAGACTTTGGATATTGATGTTCCTGAAACTGAACTTGACTTCTACAAGGACATTTATCAAAAGGAATCTGACGGCAAGATCATTGAAGTCATTGAAAAAGGGGATACAGTTAATGTTATCCTTGATAGGACAATCTTCTACCCTGAAGGAGGAGGTCAACCATCAGATATTGGTATAATGTCCATTGATGGAAAAATCTATGAAGTCACTTATGCTGAAAAATTGAATAACATAGTCTTGCATCACATTGCTGTTCCTAAAGACAGTGATAAGGAAAGCCTACTTGCTGATCTTAAAGGATATATTGGAACTGAGGTCCATATGGCTATCAACTGGAACAGAAGAATTACTTTAGCAAGACATCACACAGGTACTCACTTGGTAATTGCAGCTGCAAGAAAAGTTTTAGGCCAACACATTTGGCAAGCAGGTGCACAAAAAGGTCTTGCACGTTCACGTATAGACTTATCCCATTACAAACGTATCACACAGGAAGAGCTTAATGAAATCGAAAAATTGGCAAATGAATATGTGATGATGAATATTGATTTGGATATCAATTGGTTAAGCCGTGATGATGCAGAGAAGGAGTATGGATTCACCTTATACCAAGGTGGTGTTGTTCCAGGATCTCAAATTAGAGTTGTAAAGATTCCTGGAATTGATGTACAGGCTTGTGCAGGTACTCACCTTGACAGAACCGGTGAAGTCGGTCCAATTAAAATCAATAAGACTGAAAGGGTTCAAGATGGTGTGGAAAGAATTGATTTCTCAGCAGGACTCGCAGCTATTGATTCAATCCAAGAGGATAAGGAAATCCTAAGGGAAAGTGCAGGCATATTCAGCGTAACCCACGAACAATTGCCTAAGACATGTGATAGGTTCTTTAGCGAATGGAAAGCTCAAAAGAACGAAATCGCTAAATTGCAAAAGGAAATTGCTAACTTGAAAGTCAGCACCTTAGCGGATAATGCAATTGAAATCAATGGATTGAAAGTTTTAAAGGAAATCATTGATGGAGATATCAAGGAGCTTCAAAAGATTGCTACTGATTTCACTGATAATGATAAGGCAGATGTTGTCTTCATCGGTAACAATGAAGGTAAGATTGTTGGAGCGGCTACTAAGGACTGTGGAATTCAAGTTAATGCTATCATTAAGGAAGCAGCTTCCTTGCTTGGAGGTGGTGGTGGTGGCCGTCCTAACTTAGCTCAAGGGGCTGGTCCAAATGCTGATAAAATGCCAGAAGCTTTAGATTTAGCTATTGAACTTTTAAATAAAAATTAATTAATTCTTTAATTATTTTTTATTTTATTTTTTTGATTATTTTTATAACAATCGTTATATTTATAAACTATAAATTAAATATATAGAAAAATAAAGATATTACTAAAAAGAAAATATTTAATTAAAAAATTTAATTATAATTTTTAATATCTTTCATTTTAAAAATTATTTTATTTTTGAGGAATTTTATGAAACCTGATTTAATTATAGCTCGTTATGGTGAAGTAGGATTAAAAAGCAATCGAGTTAGAAGAAGATTTGAAAATCGTTTAATCAATAATATCAAAGCATCAATAGATGCAGAAGTTAAAGTTTATCAAGCAAGAATATTTATTTTCCCAAAGGATTTTGATGATGCAATTGAGAAATTAGAGAGGATATTCGGTATTGTATCCTATTCTCCCGCAGTTTCCACTAAATCCACCTTTGAGGATGTGGAACGTGATCTTGCCACTTATGCAGAAAAGCTTCATGATGAAGGATTATTGGATGAGAACACCAGGTTTGCAATAAGCTGCAGAAGAGTGGGTACTCATGAATTTTCATCTCAAGAAATGGCAGCATTTGCAGGTGCTGTAATAGTGAAAAAGTATTCGTCTCCTGTTGATTTGACCAATCCTGAACTTACAATCTATCTTGAAGTGAGGGATAATGATGCATATATTTTCCATGAGAAAATTGAAGGTCCTGGAGGATTGCCTCTTGGAACTCAAGGAAAGGTTATTTCCCTTGTATCAAGTGGTATTGACTCTCCAGTTGCAACTTATCTTATGATGAAAAGAGGTTGTCAGGTAATAGCGCTTTACTGTGACAATCAACCTTATACTACACCGGATGCACTAAAAAATTATGAAGATTTAATAGACCAATTGAATCTTTATGCAAGCGGTGCACCAATCAAAAAGAGAGTTGTTAAATATGGTGATTATTTAAGCACTTGCAAATCTGAGGCTCCAGATAAGATGACTTGTGTATTATGCAAATCCGGAATGTATAAGATTGCAGGAATGCTTGCAAAGAAACTTCATGCAGAAGCGGTTATTGATGGAAGTAGCTTAGGTCAAGTGGCTTCTCAAACACTTCCAAATATACTTGCAACCCGTGAAGATCTTGATGTTCCTGTATTAAGTCCACTTATTGGTCTTGATAAAGTGGAAATAACTAGGATTGCAGAAAAGATTGGAACCTTTGAAATCTCTAAAAGAGATGATGGAGGCTGTAAGGCAGTTCCGAAATATCCTGAAACTAAGGCGGATTTGGAATTGGTGAAAGAAATTAAAGAAGCCATAAATCAAGAAGAGCAACTTAAAAAGGCTTTTGAAACTATTGAACATTAATTAATTATTCAATGTTTTATTTTATGTTATGTTTTGAGATAAAAAAATGAAATCTAAAATTGCAGGAATAGTTTTTATTTTAGGCAGTTTATACTACTTGATAGCTGAGGCAATCAGTGCATTTTCTTTTAATGACACTTTGATAAACACTTATCTGTTCTATACAATTTCAGAGCTAGGAATTCCTAATGCCAATTCTCCGTTATCCTTTTTAATGAATTCTGCATTTGTTATAATTGGTTTGACTTTCATATTTGGCAATTTCTATAAATTCAAAGATTATATAATAAAAAACAAAGTTGTTTTTTATATTTTAACACTAATTGCAGCTATTGGACTAATAATTGTGGCATTTATTCATGCAGGAAACCCTGTCACTGATGGTTATCATAGCTTAGGTGCCATAATGGCTATTCTTGGAGGTAACATATTACTCATCATCATATCAAGATCTATGGATAAGTTTGAAACCTATCAAAAGATAACTTTAGTCTTAGGGATCATTGGATTAATTGCATTTTGGATAATGTTCTTTAATATGCAAAGCATTTACATGCCAGTATTTGAAAGATTATCTGTTTATACCCTAATTATTTGGAGCTTTATTAGTGGAATTTATTTATTAAAAAATACAAAGGTATAATCATGAATACAAACAGATTTGAAACATTTTTTGATGCGATTCTAGCGATTATCATAACCGTTTTAGTGTTGAAATTAACACAACCTGTATCTCCTACATTTGGTGCTGTTTTAGCATTGAATGCTAGATTTATCACTTATGCAATCTGTTTTTTAGTAATATTTATCATTTGGTATGATAACCATAATCTGTTTCAGGTCGTTGAAGAGATTGACAACAAAGTTGTAATTATATATGCGATTCAGATATTTGCAATTTCTCTTCTCCCTTATTTTGCATCATGGATGGCATTTAACGTTAATTCAGTTGCTGCAGAAACAATGTTTGGAATTGATTTTCTTGCAATAGATCTGTTGTATATCCTATCTATTTATGCAATATATAGAGCTAATCCTTATAGCTGTGGCTTATGCCAAAATAATTTTAGAAGCGTTTACAGTTACATTCCAATAGCGATTATGGTTTTGGGTTTTATTCTCACTTATACAATCTACACTCCTGGAATCTATATTTGCGTTTTGATTTCTCTTATCTTCTGGTTAATATTTTCAAGGCTTAGAAGGCCAGATGATGGTAGCACTGATAGATTTGAAGCGTTTATTGATGCAATCATTGCCATTATAATTACAATTATTGTGCTTGAGATTCCTATGGTGGCAAATGGGTCTTGGGATGCATTTTTTGACATTAAATTTGAGTTTATAGTCTATGCAGTAAGTTTCATTGTCTGTTTTAATTTCTGGAATTATAACAATAACCTATTCAATATTGTCAATAAGATTAATCCGAAGGTAATTTGGTCAATTGGGCTAGCATTATTCTTATTGTCACTAATTCCATATTTGACTACATTCGTTGCATTGAATCCTAATTCATTTGTGTCTTGCTTTTTATATGGTTTGGATTTCATTCTAGTTGCTTTTTCATCAATCATCACAGCAAATGCTTTGAAAAATTCAGATAAGGCAAACATTGCATTGCAATTGGCATTGGAAGACAATAAGCCATTCATGACAACAATTGTGCTTGTTATTTTGGGTATGATAATCGGTTATTTTGTTTATCCATTGGCTATCGTTATTGCCTGTTTGGTTTCAATAATTGCAATATGGATAATATCTTATTATAGGAACAATTTTTGATTCCAAAATAATTTTTATTTTCTATTAATTTTTTAAATTTATTTATAAAACTCTTTTTTAAATCATAATTATTATATATAATATAAATCAAAAATAATAATGTATATTAAATAACTTAAGAAATTATTTTTAATTTCCAGTTGTTTAAACGTATTTAGTTTGATTAATAATTTAATTATTTTATATTAGCTATTAATTCTAGTAATTAATTATTATAACGATTAGTTATTAATGAATAATTATTTTTTAATAGTTAATTGCTATAATAGTTAATTATCGTTCTTATATTATGAATTAAAGCTAAATATGTACTGCTATTTGACTAAAGTGTGTGAATAGTAAATTTTTATTACAGAGGTGTTTTAAGATGAAAACTACTGTTAGTGTTATCAAAGCAGATATTGGAAGTGTTTCTGGACACTGTGTATCACATCCTGCATTAATGGAAAAATGTGATGAAGTATTATCCGGTTCTTTAGAAACTGGCATTCTTGAAGATTATTATATTACCCGTTGTGGTGACGACATTGATTTAATCATGACTCACAGAAACGGTGAATTAAACGAAGAAGTTCACAAGACTGCATACGATGCATTCCTTCAAGCAACTGAAATTGCAAGAGACTTAAAATTATACGGTGCAGGTCAAGACTTATTGACTGACACATTCTCTGGAAACGTAAAAGGTATGGGTCCAGGTTGTGCAGAAATGGAATTCAAAGAAAGAGGAAGTGACCCTGTAATCGTTTACTGTATGGACAAAACCGAACCAGGTGCATTCAACTTACCTATTTTCAGAATCTTTGCAGATCCATTCAACACTGCAGGTCTTGTAATTGACCCAAGCTTACACGATGGATTCAGTTTTGAAGTATTCGATGTAATGGAACACAAAAAGGTTATCTTAGATTGTCCTGAAGAAATGTACGACTTACTTGCATTAATCGGTTCCACTGGTAGATACGTAATTAAAAGAGTATTCAAGAAAAACGGTGAAATCGCAGCTGCAGTAAGTACTGACAAATTGAACATGTTAGCTGGTGAATACGTAGGTAAAGACGACCCTGTAGCTATTGTAAGAGCTCAATCCGGTTTCCCTGCAAACGGTGAATGTGTAGAACCATTTGCATTCCCACACATGGTAAGTGGATGGATGAGAGGATCCCACAACGGTCCTATGATGCCAACCAGCCAAGAAGAAGCTAACCCAATCAGATTCGACGGACCTCCTAGAGTTGTAGGTTTAGGTTTCCAAGTAACTGATGCTAAACTAATTGGTCCTGTTGACTTATTCGATGACCCTGCATTTGATGAAACCAGAAGACAATCTGCAAACATTGCTTCCTACATCAGAAGACATGGTCCATTCGAACCACACAGATTACCAGCTGAAGAAATGGAATACACTTCTTTACCTGGCGTAATGGAAAAATTAGAACCTAGATTCGAAGACATGGATGATGACTAAATCATCTATCTCTTTTTCTTTTTTTATTTAATTTTTATTAGTTTTATTATATTAAAACAAACTATTGTAGGGGGAAAATTATGACTTTTTGTCCAAGCTGTGGGGCAGAAAGAAAAGAAGGAAGCAAATACTGCCATAACTGAGGATATGATTTTGGAAATGTAGGTGCTGAAGAAAATTCAAATTCTAATTCCAATGCACAAGTAACTCAAAATTCTATTCCTAATGTTCAATCTGAAAACTCCTATACTTTTTCTAAGATTTTAGGTTATGTATGTGCAATATTAATACCTTTATTCGGAATTATTTTTGGTATCTACTTAATTACTCGTGATGAAGAGAATGCAAAAAAACATGGTAAGTTAATTATTGGGCTTTCTATAGTTATATGGTTTATTTCTTTCATGGCTATGAGTATGTAAACTCTTTATTTAATTTTTTTATTTTTTAGTTTTTCACTATTTTTTAAATTTGCATTTTTTTTATTTTTCTAAAAGCATAGCTATTTCTCGTGTTTCATTTCCAGAGAGATCTGTATTTTTCATATCACAATAATACTTGAATCCTAATTTTTCCAAGACTCTTTTTGATTTGTGGTTTTCATATCTGTAACTGGCATGGATTCTGGTAATGTTCAAATCTTCAAAAGCATGTTTAATCAGTTCTTCACATGCTTCAGCAACTAATCCTTGACCCCAATATTCCTCTCCAATCCAATAACCTAATTCAACTCCATCGTCTCCCCAGTAATGATTAGTGTGTGGATAGAATAAAAGCCCTGCACAGCCTATTGCATTATCGTCTATGGTAATTGCATAAGTTTCCTTTTTGGAAAAAAGAGTTTTGATAATTTCTAAGCTTTCCTCAACACTTTTGTGTGGGGACCAACCTGCAATAGGCCCAATTTTAGGATTCCTTGCAAAATGGTATAGGCATTCTGCATCACTTTCCTCCCAAGGTCTTAGGATAAGTCTTTCTGTTTTTAGAATCATATTAAAGATTTTATCTGATAAATTATTTATTGTTTATGTTTAAATAAAAAATTAGTAAAAAAAGCAATTAGATAATCTGTAAGTATAAATTTATATAAAAAAGTAGTAAAATTTGTAAAAGAGATAAAGAAGTAAAAAAAAATAAAAAAAGTAAATGATTATATTGCACCAAGTTCATCTAATTCTTGGATAACAATATCATGAGAAATTTTAGTCATGATTTCTCTAATCAATACATTTTTTTTACCTTTATTAGTGTAACCGTTTTTTTCTAAGATATTAATTAATTGTTCTTCAGTAAGATCCTCTAAGATAATTCTAATTTCAGTAACATCAATATCTGTCATAATGATATCTCCCATTTTTAATCAAAATATTTTTAAATTTAATTTTGAAAATTTTAGAGTTAGTTTAAATTTTTAAAATTAAAAATTGTTCTTATTATGTTGAATAAATATTTATTGTTGAAAGTATTTAAATTTTTAGTTTTTATTCTATCAAATAGTTTGTATATTTATGGATGATTTTTCATCATTTTTTAGAATTTTTCCAAAATTTCAATCAAAAGATCATTCAAATTTTTGAAATTTCAATTTGATAAATATTTTAGATACAAAGTTTAATTATTTTATAGTTTACGATATAAAACTATCATTTAATCAATTGAATATTTAATTATATTAATCCATGTATCATTCTTAGTGCATCGAGTAAACCGTGGCTATATTCAATACAACCAAAAGCAGTTCTTGTGTCTTTTTTCTCTAGGTAATATTTTGAATCATTCCAATAATCGATTGCCCTATCAAAAACTTCCTTCTCTTTTCCTTCGAACTTGATGTCCTCAACTTGTTTCAAGTTTCTCTCAAGTTTTGCAATATCAATTGCAATTTTCTCTTCACTTTCAAGATCTTTCATTTCATATGCTCCGAACAATTTAAATTTTATTTTTTTTTAATTTCATTATTGAATTTTTTTTAGAAATATTAATATTGAAAAATTTTAAATTTTTAAATTTTCAAAATTTTCCAATTAATATAATTTTATCTTAATCTTTTTTGCCTATGTTGTTTTGGTCCATTCAATTCTTTCCATACATGGAATATTCTTTGACCAACTGTAAAGTATGAAAGAACTACAAGTATGTAAATGAAATATGTGAAAATTATGTTTGAATGGAATATTGCTGCAATTAATGCACCTAACATTAAGATTATCATTCTGACTGCACGTTCAGCTATTCCTATATTGCACTCAACACCTTGAGATTCTGCTCTTGCCCTAACATAACTGACTGTAATTGCTGAGTGAATAGCTAAAACACCTACAAACCAGTGACAGTATCCTCCAAATATGATTCCTATGAATATGATTGCATCTGCAAAACGATCCATAGTGGAATCCAAGAATGCTCCAAATGGGCTTGCCCTATCATGGTATCTTGCAACAGCCCCATCAACAACATCCAAGAATCCGCTGAGAAGGATAAATATTGCTCCTCCTATTAGATTTCCTGTAGCAAAGAAATATGCTGAGATAATCGCCAAAAATGGGGAGATTACAGTTACAATATTTGGATTAATATTCAATCGACTAGCCAAAGGTTCTAAAAATTTTGTAAGATATGGTCGTAAACTATTAAGCATAATTTTATTATATTGATTAACTAATATATATTTAATTAGATTATCTTAGTAAAGTTTAAAATTGAAGTTAAAAAATTAATCAAAATTATATTCAATCTATTTGGTGAATTTATGAAAATATTTAAAATAAGTCCTGAAAATCCAGACATGGACCTAATCGGTGAAGCCATTGATATAATGGCAGATGGAGGTATCATTCTCTATCCTACAGATACCGTTTATGGACTTGGAGCAAATATTTTCAATAACGATGCAGTTAAGAAAATCTATGAAATTAAAAAAAGAGATTCATCAAAGCCATTGTCTGTGTTGGTTCAAGATGCAAATAGCTTGGAACTGATTGCAGACTTAAATAAAAATTCAAGAGCTATTGTCAATAAGTGGCTTCCTGGGCCATTTACATTTATTTTAAACAAGAAAAAGATAGTTTCTCCCTATGTCAGTGCAAGCGCTAAAGTTGGAGTGAGAATTCCGGATTATAAGATAGCCCGATTGCTTGCAAGCTTGTTTCCAATAACAACCACAAGTGCAAACATTACAAATGAATGCACTTTATCAAATCCTCAGGATATTCTAAAGCAGATTGGAAATGATATTGATTTGGTTATAGATGTTGGTGATTTAGGTGCTGCAAAGCCATCCACTGTAATAGACTTAAGTGCATCCAAGCCCACTTTAGTTAGAAACGGATTCGATTCCAATGATATGGATTCCTTAAAAGAGGATTTGGAGAAACTGATTTAGGAAAATTATCTCTATTAATCATTTTTACAAGTTTATTATAATATTTGATTTAATCTGTTGATTGGAATCTATAAAAAAATTAACTTTAAATATATCTAATTAAATATTATGTTTACAGATTAAAATTTTAATTTGATCATTATTAAAATTATTAAAATATAAAAATTATAAAATTATTTTATTATTTGAAGGGAAAGAAATGAAAATATTATCTAACATGACAAGTCAGGAAAAGATTTCCACTAACTCTCCTTTAGATGAATTGTTGGATGGAGGAATTGAAAAAAGGACAATTACACAGGTATACGGTCCTCCAGGTGTAGGTAAAACCAATATTTGTCTAAATATAGCTATTGGTGTAGCCAAAAGAGGAAAAAAAGTGGTTTACATTGATACTGAAGGTGGAATATCAGTTGATAGGATTAGACAAATTTCTGGAGAGGATTTCGATACCGTTGCAAAGAATATCATTGTATTCGAACCTACTTCATTTAAGGAGCAGGAAGGGGATCTTGGTCTTATTGAATCTTGGATATCTTCCAATAGTGCAGATGTTGAACTCATAATATTGGACTCTGCTGTTGCATTGTTTAGGGTTGAAGATGACAGCACAAAATCTCACCTTTTAGGAAAACAGATGCAAATGCTTTCTGCACTTGCAATCAATCATGATCTTGCTGTTCTTGTTACAAATCAAATCTATGCCTCATTTGATGAGGAAAGTGAAGAGGATTTCTCTCCTGTTGGTGGAACAATCATTCAATACAGAAGCAAAATCATCATTGAACTCAAGCGTGAAGAAGGAACCAATCAAAGAATAGCTCTTTTAAAAAGGCATAAATCAAAAAGAGAAGGATTGGCTGTTCACTTCTTGATAACTAACAATGGAATTGAATAATTTAGTTCCTTTTTTTATTCTCTTTATTCTTTTCATTCTTTATTTTTTTTTTACTTTTTTGATTTTTTTATCCTTTTACCTATTGTCTTTCTTTATTACTTTTTTTATTTCATTTATTAATTATTAATCATTTTTTAAAAATCTAAGTTATTTTTTCTTATTTTTATAAATAATTTTATATGTTACTTTTAATAGATACTATAATGTTGTATGTTTATTTGAAAACATATTCAGTTTGATTTTTTTTTTTAAAAACTGACACTATTAAATTATATTTATTAAAATTATTTTTAGATTTTTAATTAAGATATAGGATTTGTGATAAGATGATCCAAAAGAAGAAATATGCAAAAGCAGCTAAGATTATTCCAGATGGTTATGAATCTGCAAACCACTTTTTTGAAGCTGTTTTTAAGGATAAAGAAATGATTTGGATGGGTCAGAATACAAATGAATTGCATATTGGTCACAATGAGGATGTACACAAGGCAATGATTGACTGCATTGGAAGTGACGAATACTGCAAGTACCCACCTCCAGAAGGTTTTACAGAACTGCAATCTTTGATTTTGAAAGATTTGGAATTGGAAGACTTAAGTATATATGTTAACGCCGGTGCAACCGAATCATTATACTTAGCCATGAATGCGGTTTTATCTCCGGAGGACAATGTTATCACACCAGATCCAGGATATCTCATTATTGATAACTTTGCAAGCAGATTTGCTGCAGAGGTAAGACAAGTAAAGATCTACAGTGAAGAAAACAACTATAAGTTAACTCCAAAATTAGTAAGGGAAAATATGGATGAGAACACTAGGGTCATTCTCTTAATCGATCCATTAAACCCACTTGGAAGCTCTTACACTGAAGAGGAAATCAAGGAATTTGCAGAAATAGCTATTGAAAATGACATTTTCCTCTTGCATGATGTAACTTATAGAGACTTCGCTTACAACCACACTCTTTGTGCTAAATATGCTCCAAACAACACTATAACCTGTTACAGTTTCTCCAAGATATTTGGTATGGCAGGTTTAAGATTAGGAGCTATCATTTCAAGCGAAGAAGTGATTGATGTAGTAAAAAGCATTATCATTAACGATGTAGGTACAAATATGATTGCACAAGCTGGTGCACTTGCTGCCTTGAAATCCAAACCAGAATGGATTGATAGGGTTAGAGATACCACTTTTGAAAATCAAAAGATTATCAAGGAAGCGGTTGACCAATGTGAAGGAGTCTTCTTGCCAGTCTATCCATCAAGTGCAAATATGATGGGAATTGACTTATCCGGTGCAGGAATCGATCCTGAAGACATGTCTTCCTATTTGATTGAGAAAAAGGTGTTCACCAGACAAGGTTCTTATACCAGCAATACCTTTGGTCATAACTACTTAAGAGTAAGCTATTCAATCGACCCAGAAAAAGTCAAGGTATTTGCTCGTGAATTTGTGCTTGCTGTTGAAGCTTTAAGAACTAAATAATTATTTTTTTATTTAGTTTCATTTTCTTTTTTTATTAATTCTTATTAATTTTTTATAATTTTTTTCATTGTTTATTTTCTCTTATTTTTTTATTTAAGCAATTTTAAACTATTCTTTATATTTTTCATGTAATTTCATGTAATATAATTCGTATGTTATAAAACTTTTAAAAAAGTTAAAAAAATATTAAATATTAATTAATATCTTTTTTATTAAAGTATTTAATTCCAAATATGGTAAATATGATAAAGAGAAATGCATCAATTTTTATAGATTCCCTCATATCTAAGCGGTTCATTGAAGTTAATTGGGCTGTTTGTCCATAGGGATTTATATCAAATAGGAATTGAATTAAGAGATTATTATCAGTCATTAACATTCCATTCATGATCAAAGCTGCAATCAACAGTATGAATGCTAATCCCATATTTATGATGATTGCCTTTGATTTTTTCCCAACAACTATTGAGACCAAATAGAATATTCCTACGAACACAAGCATTATGAAAATTCCAAATATGAAATATAAAACATAATCCAAAATGGAGATATTGATTGAAAATAGGAAATAGGAAACAATCAAAGTGAATAAAGCAGTAATAAGATAAACTATTACTGATGCAATTAAATTTGATAGCAATCCTGTAAGATATATTTCTCTACGGTTATTATTGGAAATGATCTTGTTTTTGATGAACCCATCATCAAATTCTTCAGATACAAATAGGCTGATTAATACTGAAATTACAATTCCATACATTACCATAGGCAAAAAGACAACCCTGTTTATTCCAACAGTATATGACATTGCTGTCTTCTGCATGAGAATAAATCCGATTGAGAATATTATCATGAAAAAACAAGCTAGATATAACCATTTTTCATGAAAAATCTTGTACAATTCAGCTTTAAGAATTTTATTTGTCATTTTCATCCATCAACCTTATAAAAAATTCCTCTAAACTAGTTTCAACATTAAAGCATTTTGTAACAATGCAACCATAGTCATTGAGTTTGATTATCAAGTCAGTAATTGTATAATTGGAAAAGATATTCATTTTTAAATTATCTGCTTCCACATATGAGATTTTCAAATCATTCATTGCATTTTCAAATGAATCTTTATCATTAACTTCCAATTGGATATGTCCTTTATTGGCATTTGAGAATTCCTCACTTGTCATTTCGGATATGATTTCGCCATGGTTAATAAAAATAAAATCAGTAGCTATTTTTTCAAGTTCATAAAGAAGATGGCTTGAAATTAAGAAAGTCACTCCTTCCTCATTTAATTTTAAAATCAGATTTCTAAGGCTAATGATTCCTTTTGGATCCAATCCATTCATAGGTTCATCTAAAATGATCAATTCTGGATTTCCAACAAGCATCATTGCAATTGCAAGCTTTTGTTTCATTCCTAGTGAAAAATGCTTCACTTTTTTATTTTTTGTATCTTCAAGTCCAACATATTCAAGGAAATCCTTTGGATTGAATTCATCTTCAAGCCCATATAAAATTAATTGTTGTGTAATGTTTTGGCTTGCATTAAGTTCATAAAATAAGGCGGGCTCTTCAATCAGCCCGCTAAAGACATTAGCATTAACATTAACTTGGCCAGAATCTGCTTTTTGCAGTGATGTGATAATTCTTAGAAGTGTTGTTTTCCCTGCACCATTTGGTCCAACAAGACCGCAGATTGAGCCTTTCGGAATGTTGATTGTAACTCCATTTAAAACATAATTCTTATCAAATTTTTTTGATATATTTTCTATGGAAACAATGCCATTCATAAAAAATCACCACTTGCCAAGTTAATGAAATTTCATTTTTAAAAATTATTTTTGCACTATAGTTTTTTAGTCTTTTAAGTAGTAATACTCTCCTTGCTCTTTTTGTTCTCTGTCAAGGTAAGAGTCATATTTATTTACTCTAGGACGTTTAGTTTCCTTATCTCTTCTAAAGGTAATGTCCAAGTCTCCTAAGAACTGATTCATGCTTGTTCTAAGGTCTGCTGGCTTGGAAGCGATACCATTGAGTCCAGGTTCTCCACTGAATACCATAGCCCTATCTGAAATGTAGTCAATAAATACGATATCGTGGTCTACGATCAATGATGCTGCATTTCTGCTTTCAATGATCTTTCTGATTACTCTAGCTGCAATCAACCTTTGCTCTACATCCAAGAATGCAGTAGGTTCGTCGAAAAGATAAATGTCTGCATCTTGTGATAATGTTACAGCAAGTGCAAGTCTTTGAAGTTCTCCACCACTTAATTTCTTAACCTTTTTGTCAAGCAAGTTATCGAGAGCAAGCGGTCTTCCGATTTCACTATTGAATATGTTTGAGCCATATGTTGGAGCATTTGCATAAAGGAATTCCTGTGCGGTTCCATCAAAGTCAGATTCAATGTATTGTGGCTTGTATGCAATATCCACTTTTTCCAAGATGTCTCCTTCAGTTGCCTTTTCAACTCCTGCTAATATCTTAGCAAAGGTAGTCTTACCGATACCGTTTGAACCGAATGCAGTGACAATCTCGTCATGGTAAATCTTACCTGCTTCTGCCTCAAGTGTGAATCCATCGTATTCCTTCTTAAGGTCGCTGTATTCACTTAGGACTTCGCCATCATCTTCAGGTGTTGGCGGACGAATGCTGAATTCAATTGGCTGTTTCCTAATTCTCACATTCTCTTCTTGCAAGAACCCATTGATGTATGCATTTATTCCCACTCTCACACCTTTATTTCCACTTACTACACCATATCCTCCAGGTTCACCGTAAAGAAGATGCACATTGTCACTCATAGCATCCAAGGTAGCTAAGTCGTGCTCAATTACAAGTACGGATTTGCCTGCTTCAGCAAGGGAACGGATTACCTTAACGGCATTCAATCTTTGACGTACATCCAACCAGGATGTCGGTTCGTCGAAGTAGTAGAAATCACCTTCACGAAGAACTGTAGCAGCTATTGCCACTCTTTGAAGTTCCCCACCACTTAAGTTTTGCATATCTCTTTCAAGAACATTCTTAAGGTCTAAATCATCTACTATTTCATCTAACTTGTTTCTTTCATCCACATTTGTAAGTAATGTTTTTACATTTCCTTTCACGACTTTGGAAAGCTGGTCAACCATTTGTGGCTTATGGATTGTCTTGATTTCACCAGCTTGAAGCAATTTGAAGTAGTTTTGCAATGCTGACCCTTTGTAGTAGTCAATTACTTTGTCCCAACTTGCTTCCTCTTCATAGTTTCCAAGGTTAGGGATAAGCTCTCCAGACAATATCCTCATGATTGTTGACTTACCAATACCGTTTTGACCAAGCAAACCAATAACGGTTCCATCCTTAAGGGTAGGTAAACCAAAGAGTTCAAAGGCATTTTGGCCGTAACGGTGAATAGGCTCATCAAGAGCTTCTGGTAAATTGATAACACTGACTGCACCAAATGGACATCTGTTGGTACAGATACCGCATCCGGAACATAATTCTTCTGAAATTAGTGGCTTTTTACTCTTTTCATCAATTACAATTGTATCTTCTTCCATACGTACGCCAGGACAATAGTGCATACATACATAGTTACATTTTTTAGGTTGGCACTTGTCCTTGTCTAAAATAGAAATTCTACTCATTTTATCTCCGTTTCCTCTAAAATAATAATATAATAAGTTTGATTAATTAATTTATAATAAATATTATTTGTTTTTAATAGTTTATAATAATTTTGTGTAATACTGTTAAATTCCATTTGTTTCCCATTTGTTAAATATTTATTAGTCGTTTTTTGGTTAAATTTAAATAATTTTGAGTTTAATATAAAAATAATATATAAAAAAATAGGAAAATGATTTTCTTAATTAATTTTACTGGGATTTAAATGAAACAGGTAATGATTGTAAGAACTGACATCAAGATGGGAAAAGGAAAAATAGCTGCACAATGTTGCCATGCTGCTATAGGTGCATATAAACAGGCTGACAAGGCAAAAATCAGAAAATGGGAAAATGAGGCCTATGCAAAAGTGGTTTTAAAAGCACCTTCATTGCATGATCTTTATAATTTAAGGGAGCTTGCTAGAGCCCATGGTGTAGCATATTATTTGGTGACTGATGCAGGAAGAACCCAATTGCCTAAATCAACAGTGACTGTTTTAGGATTAGGTCCTGATGAAGATGATGTTTTGGATAAGATCACTGGTGATTTGAAGTTATTATGATCTTATCTTTTAGCTTTTACCTTATTTATTTTTCAAACTTTTTTTTAAATTATTTTATAAATTATTTACAAATAATTTTACAAATAATTTTACTTATTTTAATCAATTTCTATAAACCTTTTAACTTTTTTAATCTTATACTCTTGATAAATCATACCGATTCCAACGAATTCGATGGCGAATATCATAAGATCAATGATTAAATCAAATACCCAATTGAAGAATCCAAACATGTCAATTCCATATTGGAGGTAAGCCAAAATTGTTATTGAAAGCATAATCTTAGTGTAATCTGCAGTATAATGTCTCCATCCTATTGTATCGATGCAGCGTTTAATGGAAAGTATGTTGAATGCACCAAGCAATCTTCCACCATCTGCAAGTCTTGCAAGTGAAATTTCCAAAAAGAATGCAACTATATATGTTATCATAATGCTTACAATGATAAATTCAATTGTGCTTACAGGATTATGCCAATAATATCATTTCAATGTTTCAATCAAATGGGATGCTGCAAATTTTAAGTGAAATTCAGCAAATAGGATCTGGTTGAAAGGTCATATAATAGAAATCCTTCTATAAATGAATAGCGAGTTATCATAATGGACGCTTTTATACCAAAAACAGTGCATTGCTTAAGTTTTATTATAGGCAATTTCTCTCCATTTCTTATGGTGTCTTTTGTAATTGCCAACCCATACCCATACATAAAAAGAGTCACTAAAAATGCCATTGGATAAAAAATGAGCTTATATTTGATTGTATGTGCATCGGCATAGCTGTTCATAAAATTTATAGACCAGATTAAGAATAAGATAATTAAAAAACCTATGGGATTTGCGCTGCAATAATCAAATGTGTATTTCAATCTTTTTAATGGCATTTTAGCTTCAATAATTGATTTGCTCCCAATCATATTTATGCTTTTTTAATATTTACTATATTGACTTATATATCTATTGACATAAATATTATTAATTTCTTTTTTATTCTTTTTATTAATGAGATGAATCATATCAAAATCATTTATTGCAAAAATTGAAGAGAAAATCTTAATGATGTCAAAATCAGATTTCATGGACTCACAAGAGAAAATAAATGATTTATTAAAAGAGAGGTTAAATGCTGATGAAAAGTTTCCAAAAAGCATCTTTAAAAGCATAGATTTTAAAGGAACTCCTCTTTTCACTTTTGGAGATAAAAATGCTAAAAAAGTGATTGTTTTTATCCATGGAGGAGCTTTTATAAATGAGATCAACTATCAGCATCACTTATTCTGTCTAGCCATTTCTAAAAAATTGGATGCTTATGTAATCGCTCCAGTTTATCCTTTGGCTCCAAAGCATTCATGTGATGAAACCTTTGACTTGATGGATGATTTATATGGATCCCCGATTTCAAAAATGGGAAAAGATCAAACAATTTCTTTAATGGGAGATTCTGCAGGGGGAGGATTTGTATTGTCATTCTGCCAGTATTTAAAGGCAATAGATCTTCCTCAACCAAATAATATAGTTGTATATTCTCCATGGGTTGACATTGCACTTAGCAATCCTCCTTATGATAATGATTCAGATCCAATTCTTGGTGAAATTGGACTTAGGGAAATAGGAAAATCATGGGCTGGAGAATTGGATACTCATGACTATAGAGTAAGCCCTCTCTGGAGACAATACTGATTTGCCAAGAACACTTACTTTTGCAGGAGACAATGAAATATTCTATAATGACATTTTAAAATATCATGAAAAGCTAAAAGAGGATGGTGTAGATGCTCGCTTGATTGTAGGTGAAGGAATGTTCCATATTTATCCATTGTTCCAATCTCCAGAGGCATGGGATGCTTTTAAAGAACTTAAAAAAGAGTTTGAATAATTCTTTAAAGTGATATTGTAAAAATAATCTTTTTTTTTAAATTTTTAAAATAAAAATAAAATTAGTATTAAAATGTCTTTTTTTTAAAATAAAATAAAATAAACTTATGAGATAATAAATATTATCTCTATTATCTCATGTATAAAATAAATTTACCGTATTGTGGGATTCTGTAAATAATAGCAGCTGCCGCGTAGCTGAATATTATCAATAAAATCCAAAGGATTATAGCTTTTACCGGTTCTGTAAATGGTAAGAAAATAACCAGCGGAAGCAGTGGAATTTTAAACAGGTTGTGTATTAAGAACACTGCAAAGGATTATTTGGATAGGAATTGAACTCCTTTAAATCCTCTGACCTTTTTCCTTCTGGAACATAACTCAAACAATGCAAGTGAACCAGTTAGGATAAATGGGAATTCATACCATAATAGGAAAGGATATCCTCTGATATATGCATAGTATTGGAACAGAACGCAAATTAAAAATGAAACAATCGCAAGCAATCTGAATTTATTGCTGGAATACTTTTTGAATTGTCCTTTTTTAACTAGCCATCCTAAGATAATGTAAATACCATAGATTCCACCACTAAAACCAAGACAGAATTGTATGTTTATGTTTCTGATTCCTTCCATGTCAAACAACAATGAGATGAATGGCAATAGGAATGCTAAAAGTGAGAAGACAATTGTAGCTTGCTCAATTGTTTTTGGTTTGTAATGGCTTAAAGTGCTTGCTACAAATGGCAATGAAAGATACATTCCAATAATCATTGGCATATACCACATATGGCTAAAGAATAGGTTTTCTGCTTCTATTGCATTGACATCCGGACTGAAAAGAGATACATACAATATGCTTACAGCATAAATTGCAGACCAAATGACGGTTACTATAATTAATCCTTTACAATTCTTTGTCCAGAATCTGTGAACTTTCTCATCATCATAAGTTCTGTCAAGCAATAAGTATCCTGTAATCATCAGGAAGAATGGAACTCCTATACGTCCAATGAAAAGGGATGCAAATTGAAATATCCTTGAAAACAATGTATAGTTCATAATTGCATCAGATGATATGATATATATTCCATCAGTTGCATGAATGTACAAAACAGTTAAAATAGATATTGCCCTTACAAGATCAATCCATTCTATTTTGACTCATCAATTTTTCTCCGAAAATTATATGTTTATTTTTATATTGCTGAATATATATAATTTATTTTTTAAAATTTGAAAAAACATAATTATATATAATGTAAAAAATAAATAATTAATAAATGCTATTTTTATAAGTATTTTATTTTTAAAAATATTCATTTTTTGAAAATTTCATGTCTTGAAATATTATTTTTGGAAAAATGTATTTTTTTAGAAATATACCATATTTTATAAGAATTAAATTTTTTAAATTATTAATCATTCAGTTGTGATAGTATTATTGAATGGGTAATTAAGATTGGTGGAAGTTTATTCCCAAAGAAAGCAATTGAACTTGCAAATGCATTAAAAGGTCAAAACTGCTTGTTTGTTATTGGCGGAGGTGGATTTGCCAATCTGATTAGAAAATATGACAAGGAGATTGAATTCTCCAAAGATGTAACCCATGAGACAGCTATTGATTCTATGGATATCTTGGCTAAATTGCTGAATGATAAATTAGCATTTACAGAAATCAGCTATACTATAGAAGAAGCAAAAAGTATTTCTGACTTGAATAAGATACCAATTATGATTTGTTCCGACATTCTAAAGGAAAATGAGCCATTTGCACATTCATGGGATGTGACAAGTGATTCAATTGCGGCCTACATTGCAAGCCTTTTGGATGCAAAGCTTTTAATAGCAACAAATGTAAATGGTATATATACAAAAGATCCATCCTTAAGTGGAGCGGAATTGATCAATGAAATTGATGTAAATAAACTACTGACTTTTGATGAATCATCAATTGACTTGATGTTGCCTACTTTATTGATTGAGTATGGATTGGATTGTTATGTTGTAAATGGAGAGTATCCTGAGAGAGTCCTGTCTATAATGAATAATGAGAATAAGGATTCCTTTGAGTATACATTTATACATAATGAATAAGCATCTTTTTTATTAATTCATAGGTGAACTTAAGATGAATTTAAGTTTTAATGGCTTAAATCAGTTTCTTAGATTAGCTGCTTAAATTCTGATTAATCATTAAGTTTATAAATTAATAAATTAAAATATTTATAATATATTCGGTGATATATATGGAAAAAGTAAACTGTCAATCTTGTAAACAAGAAATACCATTAATTGAACCTTATGTTCAATTCAACTGTCCTGTATGTGGTAAACCTATCGCAAGATGTGAAAGTTGCCGTACTTTCGGTCACTCTTACAAATGCGAATGCGGATTTGAAGGACCATAAGTTTAATTTGGTATAAATTAAGTATTGTATTTAAATTAATTTAATTCAGATCAAATTTAGATTAATTAATTATCTAGAATTATTGGAGGAATGATTATGGGAGAAGTTGTTAACACTTTAAAAGTAATGCCTGAAAGCCCAGAAGTAGATTTAGAAGCATTAAAAGCAGCAATCACTGATGCAATGCCTGCAGATGCAGAATTACACGAAATTACTGAAGAACCTATTGCATTCGGTTTAGTAGCTTTAAATGTTGTATTCATCGTAGAAGACGGTGAAGGTGGAACTGGGCCTACTGAAGAAGCTGTCATTGCTTTAGCAGACGTAGCTAGTGCAGAAATTACTGATTCTAGAAGATTAATGTAAGCAGCTTTTTAGCATTCTGCTAAAAACCTGACCAAAATCTTACCACTTTCTGTGGTAAATTTTCTTTTTTATTTTAAATTTTTTTAAACCTATTTTTATTTAATTACTTTTTTTCAAAATTTCATTATTTGTTACTTTGTTTAATCTAATTTTTTATTTCATATCTTTACAATATTTTAATTATTATAATTGAAATTTATATACAATTTTTTAAAATTTTTAAAAAATATTCAATTATACATATTTTTATTAATTGTTTAACCAGTTTTATTGTAATTTTTTTGAATAGTATTCAAAATTTTTATAAAGATTTAAATAATTAGTTAACTAAACTAATTATTAGAGATGATTATTTCCAGCTTATTCCAGAATTGATTAAATCTTATATAATTTTTTAGGAGATATAAAAATGAGAGGATTGGCAAGAATCGAACAAGACGTACTTGGCTGGGTTGACATTGAAATCGATGAATATGGACCTTACGACGCAATTTGTAAACCTTTGGCTATGGCACCATGTACTTCAGACGTACACATCGTATGGGGTCATGCATACATGAGCGATGCACCTAACCGTGTAGTAGGACACGAAGCTACTGCTGAAGTAGTTAAAGTAGGGGACAAAGTAAAAGACTTCAACCGGGGGACCGTGTAATTGTACCTGCTATCACTCCGGACTGGTTAACTGTACCAGCAGAACAAGGATTCTCCCAACACTGTTAGGGTATGGGAACAGGTATGAGCTTTGTAACCTTCAAGCATGGTGTATTTGCAGAACAATTCCATGTAAACCAAGCTGACGCAAACTTGGCACACTTGCCTGAACATGTAAGCTTAGAACAAGCTGTAATGATTTCAGACATGATGACTACCGGTTTCTATGCTGCAGAACTTGCAGAAATCAAACCTGGTGATACAGTAGCTTGTTTCGGTATCGGTCCTGTAGGACTTATGTCATTAGCTGGTGCACAAATTATGGGTGCTTCCCATCTTATTGCTGTAGGAAGCCATCCAGCAGCTATTAAAGTAGCTAAAGAATACGGTGCACATGATATTGTAGATTACCACAACGGCAGTACTGTAGAGCAAATCATGGACTTAACCGATGGTAAAAGTGTAGACAAAGTAGTAATCGGTGGTGGAGGAAAAGACACCCTCTCCGAAGCTTTATCCGTACTTAAAGTCGGTGGTATTATCGGTAACGTATTGCACTATGACGGTATTGAAACCATCCCTATCGACGGTCTTTCATGGGGTCAAGGACTTGCTGACAAGACCATCCGTGGTGGAGTATGCCCTGGTGGACGTGCTAGAATGGAAAAATTAGCAAATCTTATTGAATATGGCCGTTTCGATTCATCCAAATTAATCACCCACAAATTCGACAAATTTGATGACATCGAAGAAGCTATTATTTTAATTAGAGACAAACCACGTGACTTAATTAAACCAGCTGTTATTTTGGATGACTAGCCAAACTTTTCCAGTCTTCGGCTGCAAAAGTTTGATCAAAACTTTTATCACTAGTTGGGAGTTAATTCTCTTAACTAGTTCTTTAACTTTTTTTACTTCTTTTATTTATTTTATTTTTTTCTTGTATTCTCCATTTTAAAAATCTTTTTTTCAATTATTTTTTTACTAATTCATTATAATTTTCATTATTATTTTAATTTTTCAATTCAAAATCAATTTTTAATTGTAATATTAGTTTTACAATCTTATTTTAATATTTTAACTGTTTTTAACTGCTTATTTTAAATATAAGTTCATATAAATTAGTTATTGTATTGAAACTGCTTAAATAAGCAAAATAAATATGGTGTAAAAGATATGTTCGATTTGGTTTTGGCATGTTTTATTGGCATTGGAATAGGAACATGTACAGGGATGGTTCCAGGAATACATGTAAATACTGCAGGTGCCATAATGTTTGCATCCTCCGCATTTTTAATGAATTATGTTTCTGCAGAATTCTTATGTGTAATATTTGTTGCAATGTCAATTGCCCATGCCTTAATCGAATTTGTTCCATCAATGCTCCTTGGAGTTCCAGAGGAAGGAACTGCTACATCCATTCTTCCAGGTCATAGGATGGTTTTAGAAGGAAGATCTAAGGAAGCTATTCGTATCGTTTCTGTTGGAGGGTTTGGAGCCATCCTTGTAGTGATTATCATGATGCCAATATTTGCAGTGGCACTTCCCTTTCTGCAAGGAATATCCAAACCATATACTTGGATTATCTTGACTGTAGTATCGGTATATATGATTCACAAATTAAGTTCAGGGAATATTGCTTTTCTATGGTCCCTCCTCCTTTTTGTTCTATCAGGTATAGTAGGTTGGATAATGCTTCAAACCCCAATATCTTCAGGAATCTCTTTAATGTGCACCTTTAGTGGTTTGTTTGGGATCAGTACTATTTTATTTAGCTTGAATGATAGCTCTTCAATTCCTCATCAAAATAGATTTTATGATTTGGAAATTGATATGGATGCAATCAAAAGCATCTTTGCAGGTGGAACTGCTGGGGCTATTTTAGGATTTTTACCAGGATTCGGTCCAGCTCAAGGAAGCATAATAGCACAAGGAGCATGTGGAACAAGTGATGACAGTGATGATACAAAGAATTTCTTGCTGGCTAATAGTGGATTAAATACTTCAGACACTCTCTTCTCGCTAATAGCTATTTATTTGATTGGTAATCCAAGGAGCGGAATTGCTGTATATATGTCCTATCTGATTTCTGAATTCACTTTATCACATTTGATGATATTCACTTTTGCTTCTTTAATTGCAGTTTCAATATCTTTGATGATCTGTTTGAAATTAGGGGATAGCTTTTCAAATCTCATGCAGGGAATAGATTATAGAAAGCTTTCAATAGCGGTGATTTTATTGATGATTGCAATTCTGTACGCTTTTGCAATAATCTACAAAGGGCCAATCTTATATCTGACCCTTGCATTGATTACAACCACTGCACTGGGTTTGCTTCCACATTACTTGGGAGTGAGCAAATCACATTTAATGGGAGTTCTAATCTTGCCCGCTATAATAATTTACATGCAGATGTACATATAGAATAAAAATTTTATTGTTTTAATCTAAACTATGCTAATTTCAAATGGTTTTTAACATGATTTGGTGATTTTATGGTAACAAATTCAATCCATAATGCTAAGGAAGATGAAAATTATAACCTGATTCCAAGATACAATGTCTTGAAATTCAACTTTTCAGATGAGGAAAAGCTCATATTAGAAGAGCTAAGGGAAAATCTGATAGATTTAGCTATTTCAGAGAAGATGTCTTCCTTTAATGAGGAACTGATATTGAAGGACATTATCCGTTTTTTGGAAAATAGGTTGCAAAATAGATTTGATTATGATTACAAGGAAAATCTGGCAAGGAATATGCTTAAGGAACTTATCGGATATGGAGAATTAAGTGCATTGATTGAAGATGATAATCTGGAGGAGATAATGGTTATAGGTATAAATAAGCCAGTTTTTGTCTATCATAGAAAATATGGGATGATGGAAACTGACCTCCTCTTTGAAGATGAGGAAAAGATAACGAATATCATTGATTCAATAGCACGTGAAACAAATAGGAGAATAGATCAACAATCTCCGATTCTTGATGCAAGGCTTTCCAATGGCTCAAGAGTTAATGCAACAATCCCCCCATTATCTGCAAATGGGCCTACAATAACAATTCGTAAATTCAAGAAAGACCCATTGACTATTGTTGACTTGATTAGATACAACACATTGAATAGTGAAATGGCATCATTCTTATGGCTATGTGTTGATGGATTGGGAGTGAAACCTGCAAACATCATAGTATCTGGTGGAACAAGTTCAGGTAAGACAACACTTCTTAATGCACTTTCTATATTCATCAATCCCATGGAGAGAATAATCACAATTGAAGATACTTTGGAGCTTCAGATTCCACACAATCATATCATCAGAATGGAAGCGAGAACAGTGAATATTGAAAACCAGGGAGAGATAACAATTGAGGATTTGGTTAAAAATGCATTAAGGCAAAGGCCAGACAGAATTATCGTTGGTGAAGTTAGGGGAAATGAGGCAATCACACTATTCACTGCATTGAATACAGGACATTCCGGATTTGGGACATTGCATGCAAACAATTCACGTGAAACCATTACAAGACTTACCAACGCTCCAATGAATGTTCCTAAAATCATGATTTCATCAATTGATTTCATTATCATGGAAAAGAGAATCTACAGGTCAGATGGAATTTCATACAGAAGAATTACAGAAATTGCAGAGGTTACCGGTATGGAAGAGGGAACAATTCAGTTGAGCAAGTTATTCGAGTGGGATAGTGAAAGGGATGAATTCAAAAACCTGACAATAGTTAGCAAAACGTTAGAAGAAATGGCTAATCTCAAGGGAGTTCATATCTCTAAACTGAATGAGGAATGGAAAAGAAGACAGTTGGTTTTGAACTATTTGGTAAAAAATAACATATCTTCTCAAAAAGATATATCTAAAATTCTTGAAACTTATTATCTCAATCCAGAATATGTATTAAATAAGATGGGTGTTGAATTAGATTGATAGTTTTTATAAAATTTTCATTTTAATTAGACGTATTTTTAATATTTTGATAGTTAATTTCCTTTTCATTTTTAGCTTTATTCTTAATTTATTTTTTGATGATGGTGATTGTTATTTTAGATGAATTTTTTATTCAATTAAGTAATCTTTTAATCAGTTTTTTCATAAAAGTCATTGATTTCATTGTTTTCATTTTGGATAAATTTCATAATAAAAACAAGTGTGATGATGAGATAGAATTAAATGATGAAAAAAATTCTAAAGATGGAATCAATTTAACCAATGAAGGAATTTTTAAGATAAATGACTTCTTAAAAAATGATAGCATTTTTGAAGAGCTGGAAAATAGATATTTGCAGGAATCCGCTTCAAATGGAGTGAATTCATCTAATCAATCTCAAAATATTTTCAGCAGCTTGAAATGCACAAGTTATGGAAATGATGAGAATGTGGGAAATAAGGCCAATCGTAATGAAGATAATTTTCTAGAAACTATTAAGGAAAAATTGATTGGAGTTTTACTAAATAACAATTTTATTCAAATTGATGAATCAAATTTTTATAATTCCATTTTAAGAATCATTGCAATGGCCTTCTCTATTCTAACACTCATTGTAGCATTAATCAGCTATTTCATATCTTTAGAATTAGGTCTAGCTATTTTCATTTCCATTCTACTGGTTGCTCTTGCAGTATTCTATTATCCTAAGATAAAAAAGCAAAATGAATATGCTTCATTTTCAAAGGAACTTCCATATGCCTTAAGGCAATTAGCAACTGAACTTAGGGCAGGCAGGAGTTTGTTTGATTCATTGGATTCTGTTGCAAGTTCAGATTATGGAATTCTTTCTGTGGAATTTTCACGAGTTCTTGAAGAGATCAAATATGGTGAAAGTACAGAAAATGCATTTTTAAATCTTGAAAAAAGAGTTGATTCAAAGGCCTTGTCAAGAACGATATATGAAATTCTAACAAGCTTAAGGATTGGAGCAAACTTATCCAATTCCTTAAGCATTATTGCAGATGACGTTAACTTTGACATCAGGATG
The DNA here is from genome assembly GCF_016294135.1 of Methanobrevibacter ruminantium. Taxonomy (NCBI): domain Archaea; kingdom Methanobacteriati; phylum Methanobacteriota; class Methanobacteria; order Methanobacteriales; family Methanobacteriaceae; genus Methanobrevibacter; species Methanobrevibacter ruminantium. The sequence goes on along the minus strand of NZ_JAEDCO010000002.1, from coordinate 35,823 downwards.
AAATTGAAGGAGTATAGTGAAAAGCTGAATGCATTTGTTATGATGTATACATTTTTAGCTATTTTAGCACCAGTCATTCTTTTGACAATGCTTCTTGCAGCATCTGTAGTGATTGGGGATTTGGTGCCTGGTGATTTGATATTGGTTCTATATTCTGTATTTTTCCCTATGATAATTGTCTTTTTAGGATTTGCAATAAAAAAATTAGAGCCTAAAATCTGATTTGTTAAAAAATACCATTAAAATAAGAAAAATGTTGTTGAAATAAATTTAAATCAGATAAAAAAAGTTTTAATAATAAAAAAATGTAAATTTATAGAAATTTATCTATAATTTACATAATGTTTTTAAATTTTATTTGGCAGCTTCACCAATTAATGCATCTTGATTGCTTACTACTTGAGTGTCAATGACAACTGGATTCTCTTCGCCTAAAACAGATTTAGTGCTTCTTAATCCAAATAGCATTGTGGATAAGTTATGAAGCAATGAAGTTGTAGTAGGTGGAATGATTCCAAGCAATCCAAGTCCAATTAAAGATTCATTGAACATTACAATGTGTCTGTAATTGGCATTTATCTTATCAAGCATTCCAGTTGAGAGCTTTCTAAGTGTTACCAAGTCATATAAGTCATCTGAAAGCAAGGAAATGTCTGCAACTTCCCTTGCAATGTCTGATGAGTTTCTCATAGCCACTGACACATCAGCAGCAGACAATGCTGGAGAATCATTGATTCCATCTCCAACCATAATGACTTGATGTCCTTCATCCTTCAATTCCTGGATAATGCTTGCCTTGTCTTCTGGAAGAACTTGTGACTTGTATTGTGTAATGCCTAAATCATTAGCTATCTTATGTGCAGCATTCTCACTGTCTCCAGTCAACATGACTACATTGGAAATGCCTAATTCCTTAAGTTGGCTGATTACATCATGAGCTTCGTCCCTAACAAGATCTGAAATGCAAAGGATTCCTTGAAGCTTCTTGCCAATTGCAAGATAAATCACTGAATACTCTTTAATGTTCTCATCAATGATCTTTTGCTGTTTCTTTGTAAACTTGATGCCTTCATCTTCCTCTACAAAGTGTCTACTTCCAATGATTGCCTTTTTGCCATCATATGTAGTTGAAATACCATGTGCAACGATGTATTCAACTTCACTATGGTCCTCTTCATGATGCAATCCTTCAGCTTCAGCCTGTTTCACAATTGCTGTCGCTACACTATGAGCGAAGTGCTCTTCAATGCATGCAGCAATTCTCAATACTTCATCCCTTTCGTATTTTCCACAAGGAATGACCTTTTCAAGAACTGGATGGGCATTGGTCAAGGTTCCTGTCTTATCGAATACTATGGTATCTGCATTGGCATATGCTTCCAAGTGTTTTCCACCTTTAACCATCATCCTATTGTCAGATGCCTCTTTCATTGCAGAGATGACTGAAATCGGGGTAGTTAACTTAATTGCACATGAGAAATCCACCATCAATACAGCCAATGCTTTTGAAGTGTTTCCTGTAAGCAAATAGGTTAATGCTGTTGTAAGCAAACTGTAAGGCACAATTGAATCAGCTAATTTTTCTGCCTTGCTTTGAATGCTTGCCTTCAACTCCTCGGAGTCTTCAATCATATCAATGATCTTTTTCAATCGGGTTTCATCGTTAACGGAACGAACTTCGATTACTATTGACCCTTCCTCAACAACGGTTCCTGCATGGACAGCTTTTCCTTCACTCTTATGCACTGCCAATGATTCTCCAGTCATTGATGCCTCGTTGATCATGGCATCCCCATCTGCAATGACTCCATCTACAGGAATGATTGCACCTGTTCTAATTATTATTTTGTCTCCTTTTTTGATTTGAGACAATGGGGATTGACTTTCGATTTCATTTCCTTCATCATCGATATCAACTTTCCATACGCTATCAATGTTCAATGCTAAACTGCTTTTTAAAGTGCTTTTTGTTTTCTGCATTGTATAGTCTTCCAGCATATCTGAAATAGACAATAAGAACATCATTGAACCTACAGACTTGTAGTTGCGAGTGATTAATGATGCAGCTATAGCAGTCCCATCAAGAAGTGCAACATCAGCTCTAAAACTGGTTAAGCTATCCAATCCATGATATAGGTAGTTGGCAGCGTGATATAACATTCTCACTTTCCTAAATGGTATTGGCAGGATAATTTTAAAGAGATATCTTTTTAAGACATGTTTAGATAATCTGAAAAAGAATTCATTTGATATTTCAGCTAAGCTTATATTGTCTGTTGCCTTTCCTTCGTAGAGGTCTGCTTGAGAGATCTTGTCCAATATGTGGAGAATTTCCGCTTTTTTGCTTATATCATTGTAAAAAATCAGTATGCTTCCGTTTCTATGGGAAATAGTTACTTCATCAATGAAGTCATATTCAAGCAAGGTTTCACTTAAGCCATAAGTTTCTTCTTTGGTAAATGCTTCTTTACCTGCACGCACTCTTAATCGAGTGCCCTTATCGTATACTATATCGTAAATCATGGCTCTGAATTGAATAAATTTATAAATTTATAAAATTTATTGATTTATTAATTTACTAATTTATTAGATTTGCCTATCCAATATTTTTATAATTTATTTATTCTTCTTCAGCAGTTACATCAACGCATACTGCTTCTTTTTTTGCAGCTTTTGCATCAGTGTGGATATCTTCTGCATTGTCCTTAATGTCTTGAATGGATTCTTCAAGTTCGCTTTTGCAAGTTAAGACTTTAGCCATACCTTTTGCAGCATAGTCTTTACTGGTTTGGGATTCCAAGATTTTTTTACCTACCACTGCAGCAGCTATTCCTCCTACAAAAATCAATGCGTGCTTATGTTCAAAAGCTTTGTCTCTTAAATCTCTATACATTTTATCACCATTTTTAATTTTTATTGTAAATTCAATTTTTAATCTAAATAGCAAATTTCACTATTCGGATTCTACTATTATGTCTTAATTTATTTTTATTTAAATGTTTAGGTTAACCTAAATAGTTATATTTATATAATTAATATATTAAACATATATGATTAATATTTTTTTTCTAATATTCTTTCTTTTTTCTAGGCTTTTTGTTTATTGGTGTCATTTCCTTGTTTTAAATTTTTTTCATTTTTCACAAATATTTCATGTATTTAATTAGGTAAACCTAAACTTTATATATTATGAAAACAAAAATAACATTATGTTTTAGGTATACCTAATTAATCTATGTAGGGTAATCTTTTTATTTTCATTTTAATTAACAATCCAAAAATATTTTTAAAAAGCAATACATTTTATTTTAAAAATATCCTCATTTTTAAAACAAAATTTAAAAATTTTAATTAAACTACAAAATACCTCAAAATAATGAGATTTCGTCTAACATGGATTTAGGTATACCTAAATTCCTACATTTTATTGATAGTTATTTTTTAGAGAAAGATATTAAAAAAATCTCTAAATGGTTATCGGTAATTTATCAGACATGATATTTATTTTATAAAATTTCTTAAGAGGTTGTATAAATGATAAAAAAATTAAACGAACTCAAATCTGGAGAAACCGGGGTTTTAGCTTCTTATGGTTCCGGTGGTGACTTGGAATTAAAAAGACATTTGCTTGGTATGGGCTTTGTTAAGGGTGCAGATGTAGAAGTGGAAAAAGTTGCACCTCTCGGAGATCCTATTCAAGTAAAAGTTAAAGGATACTCTGTATGTCTTAGAAAAGAGGAAGCTAAAAACATTGAAATCGAAGTATAAGTCTCTAAAAATTAACATTTTTTGTTTATTTTTAATGGAGTTTTACTTGGTTTTTTAATTTAATATTTTAACGTTGATTTTTTTTAATTATAATCAAAATATATTTTTAAAGGTATAAATATGGCAAATCTTAAAATAGGTTTAGCAGGTAATCCTAATGTAGGAAAAACCACTTTATTCAATACTTTAACTGGTTTAAACCAACATGTAGGTAATTGGCCTGGTAAAACCGTAGCACAAGCAAAAGGTCATTATAAGCATAATGGCAATGAAGTTGAAGTAATAGATTTACCTGGTAACTATGCTTTAAGTGCTCATTCTATGGAAGAGATCGTATCAAGAGACTTCATCGTGGATGAAGACGCTGATGTGATTGTAAACATCATAGATGCAGCAAACATTGAGAGAAACTTGTATCTCACTGTTCAAATGATGGAACTTGGAGCTAACTTGGTTGTCGCATTGAACATGAATAAGTATGCTCAAGACAAGGGTTATACCATTGATGCGAAAAAACTTTCTGAATTATTAGGAGTTCCAGTAGTTGAGATTGAAGCAAATAGTGATACCGGTAAGGAAGAATTACTTAAAACCGTTGAACAAGCAGCTCAAAACCCAGTGAACACTACTGAAAGGTTGGTTTATAACAATGAACTTAAAGAACATATTGCTGAGCTTCAGGCTGTTATAGAAGAAGACAAGAATTTATTGGACGTTCCTTCATCTTGGATTGCAATCAAATTGCTTGAAAACGATGAGATTGTAGAAGAGAAAATTCAAGGTTCTTCAAAAAGGAATAACATTCAAGCTGAAACCAAAAAAGTCAAGGAACACTTGCAAGGCATTTTTGGTGAAGACAGTGAAGAGGTTATTGCAAATGCAAGATATGCATTCATTGATGGGCTCTTAAAGGAATCCCTTACAAAACCTGATCATTTGAAAGTAACCATCAGTGAAAAAATCGATAAAATCATTACTAACAGAATATTAGGATTCCCGATTTTCATAGTTATAATGTATGCAATGTTTGAGATTGTATTTACATTCGGTGCACCTTTCCAAGACTTGATTGATGAGTTCTTTGGAATGCTTGGTGACTTCGTTATCGCTTCCCTTGGTGAAACAATGCTTTCATCCTTCCTCGTTGATGGGCTCATTGGAGGAGTAGGTGGGGTACTTGTATTCTTGCCTCAAATTATCCTATTGTTCTTGATTATCAGTTTCCTTGAAGATTGCGGTTACTTAGCAAGAGCAGTATTTGTTATGGACAAGTTAATGCATAAGTTTGTTGGATTGCATGGTAAGGCATTTATCCCTATGCTTTTAGGATTCGGTTGTGGAGTGCCAGGTATTATGGCAACCAGAACCATGGAAAACGAAAAGGACAGATTAATCACTATGTTAATCGTACCATTCATGTCCTGTTCCGCTAGAATGCCAGTATATCTCTTATTGGTTGGAGCATTCTTCGCAGCTCATGAAAGCCTTGTAATATTATCATTATACTTGCTTGGTATAATTGTTGCAGTCATTGTTGCATTCATATTAAGGAAAACTACATTTAAGGAAATGTCCGCTCCATTTGTAATGGAATTGCCTGACTATAAATTGCCTACTATCAGAGGTATCTTAATGCACACCCTTGAAAAATCTTGGGGATTCATTAAAAAGGCAGGTACCATTATTCTTGTTGCAAGTATTGTAATCTGGATGTTAAGTTACTTCCCTGCAGGAGTTGAATACGGATCTCAAGAAAGTGCTATCGGTACTATCGGTACTGTAATCGCACCAGTATTTGCTCCTTTAGGATTTGGAGAATGGCAACCTGCTGTAGCATTGGCATTCGGTCTTGTTGCTAAGGAGGTTGTAGTAGGTACCTTCAGTTCGTTATTTGGAGTTGCCGAGGAGGGAGCCGGAATCGCGGCAGCAATGCATGGAATATTCACTCCGCTTACAGCTTATGTATTTATGGTATTTGTATTGCTCTATATTCCTTGTTTCGCAGCTCTCGGGGCAATCAAACAGGAAACTGGCGGATGGAAATATCCATTGATCATGTCTGCTGTTACCTTAGTGACTGCATATGTGGTTGCTTTCATAGTATATATGGTAGGACTGGGATTAGGATTGGGTTAACCCAATTCTAATTTTATTTTTTTCTTTATTTGATTTAATATCATTGTATTTCATTAATTTGAAGAGATAAAGTAGATGTTAAATGAAATAAAGGAAATGTTTTTAAAAATTAAAGTTTATAAAATTTAGGTGGTATATGATAAATACATTGAAATCAATTATTTTCTTCATAATTGCCGGATTTTTTGAAATCGGTGGAGGATATTTGATTTGGTTATGGTTAAGGGAAGGTAAAGGAATAGAATTCGCTATTTTAGGAGCAATTATTTTGATTCTTTATGGTATTGTTCCAACATTTCAACCAGCCAGCTTTGGAAAGACTTATGCTGCTTATGGTGGTGTATTCATAGCATTGTCTCTTTTGTGGGGTTGGAAAATTGATAATGTTGTTCCGGATCAATTCGATATAATTGGTGCATGTATAGCTTTAATAGGTGTATTTGTGATAATGTATTGGCCTAGGGTATTGTCATAATCGTTTTAAAAAGTGTTTTATTAGATAATGTAAATTTGTAGTATTGTATTATTGAAAATGAGGTGGTATCATGCAATGTAGAATGTGTGGTTTTGAATTTGATCCCCAAAAAGGAGGGTCTTGCGGAAGCTGTGGACAATGCAAAGGTTGCAATAAAGCTTTTTGTCCAAGATGTGGATATGGAAATTCCCTCTCTTATGAAAAAGAATTTGATTATATTTCCAAGCTTCAAAGAAAATTAAAATCATTTAAATCAAGAGCAAAAATATAATATTTTTTGTTCAATTTTACTATTTTTTCAAAAATTCTCATTATTGTTTTCCAATATTTTCATTAGCTGTTTTTATGATATTTTTCATAATTTTTTTTAAAATTTCTTCAAAATAAGTATTACTATTTAAACGGATTTTAATGGTTTAGTAATACTAAACAAACATTTATATAGTTTTATTTCAAATATTATATTGTTTAATCAATTTTTATTTAAAATTAACTACATCATTGTCTTTATTAGTAAAATAAACTCTAAAAAATTGTTTTTAGTATTACTTTCAAATTTAAAAAATTTATAAAAAGTATTACTTTTGTATTACTGATAAGATAATAATTTTATAAAATGTATTACTTTTTAAATACTTATTAAAAAAATCAATTCGCTCAAAATTCATAGGGTAATAATGAGTATTACTCCAATTGTTTTTTTAAGATTATAAAGAGTGATATGGTGTGATATAGATTAAACTTAAAAAAATGGAGGAAAAATAATATGCATATACCTGATGGTTTTATACCTCTTGGCCAATGTGCAATCTACTATGTAATCTTAATTATTGCATTGTACTTTGCTGGAAAATGGGCAAGAGCAAATCTTGATGAAAAACGTATACCATTGCTTGCAGTATTGGCTGCAGGTATTTTTGCAATCATGTCCATGAACATGCCAATTCCATTTGGTACAAGTGGTCACATGGTTGGTGGAGCATTAGTAGCTATTGTATTTATGGCTCCTGAAGCTGCTATTTTAGTATTCACTGCAGTATTACTTATTCAAGCTTTATTCTTCGGTGACGGAGGAATCACTGCTTTAGGTGCAAACGTATTCAACATGGCAATTGTTGGAGGATGTGTCGGTCTTTACAGCTTTAAAGCATTAAGAGGATTAATTGGTAAATATCCTTCTGCATTTGTAGCAGCATGGCTTGCAACTTTAGTTGCAGCAGTAGTGGCTGCAATTGAAATGGCTATTGCAGGAACTTTCCCATTGACTGTTGGAATTGCTTCCATGGCACTTTACCATGCATTTATTGGTATAATTGAAGGAGTATTAACTGTAATCGTTCTTTATGCTCTTGAAAAATTCAGACCAGACTTGTTGGCATGGAACAGAGAATAGGGTGGTAATATGGAATTAAGTCAAAGTGATAAATATTTAATTGTTGTAGGGATCATATTTTGTATTGCTTTAGGAGTATTGTCTCCTTACATTGCATCTGGCGATCCGGACGGATTAGAAAAATCTGCTGAAGATGCAGCAGTTGGTGAAGATGTTGAAGCTCCAGTTATGGAGTCACCATTCCCGGACTATACCTATGAGCCTTTAGACAAATTAGGCGAAATCGGTGTTTTAATATTCGGTGGACTGATTACACTTGTTCTTGGTTTAGGTATAGGTTATGCATTAAAAAAATCTGACTAGTCATATAGATTAGTTTAATAATTTAAAATATCTTTGTATTTAAATTTTAGAAAAGGGGGTCTTGGATATGGATAATAAAATTCATATCCCTATTTTCTCTTTTCCTATTCATTTCTTCTTTTTTAATTTTACATAAAACTTTCCTTAATTTATTAATTAGTAATACTTTTTAACTGTTTTTTACTTAATTAGTAATACTTTTCATTTATTTGTCTAAAGTAATACTTTTTAGCCTTATTTTGACAAATTAGTAATAATTATCAATTTAAATGAATAAATATTTATAATTAAAAGCCGAAAGTTATATTATAAATTTTATTATTTAATTTTTATTTTAGTTTTAAATTTAATTTTAATTTTCAAAATTAGGATAGGATTAATTATTTCAATGCAATTTGATGGTAGGTAAAATGGCAATAGAACAAGTTAGATCATTAGAGTTTATAGCTTCTAGGGATACAATTATCCATAATTTGGAAGGAAGGGTTAAGCTTGTAGCCATTTTGCTCATTATTCTTTTCACTGTTTTTTCAGATAGGCTAATAGTTCCAATAGTATTGGAATGCTTTTTACTCATTGTAATGTATTTGGCTGAATTGTCATTTAAGGAAAGCTTTAAGAGAGTTCTACTTCTTTTGCCATTTGGGGGATTTGTGATAGCATTCCAACCATTTATACACCCTGGTAATATCATTTGGCAGGGTCCTTATTCATGGTTGTTTATCACTGATACCGGTTTAAATTGGACAGTTCTTTTATTTGCAAGATTGATTGTTTGTTTAACAGCTATTGTTATCCTTTCATCTACCTCTCCTATGCAGGAAGTGGTGCAATCATTCAGAAAGCTTGGAATGCCAAGGGATCTTGCAATGATTCTAACTATTATGGTAAGGTTCCTGTTTATCTTTGTAGATGAATTAAGGGACATTAGGCAATCAATGACCTCAAGAAACTTTGATCCATTCAATGATAATATCTCTTATAAATGGAGAGTTAAGCAAGTTGGATATAGCATAGCAATGATGTTTCTGAAGGCCTATGAAAAGGGAGAGGCCATTTATTTAAGTATGGCGAGCAGATGCTTTTCAGACAATTCCAATTTATATCATGCAAAGACAATCCTTGGAAGATCTGAATATATTTATTTGGCTATAATCATTGGCATTATAATTGTTTTGCAATTGCTTGTAGTGTTTTATTCCAATAATTTGGCTTATTTAGGTGTTTCCTTATCATTATAACTTTTAATTCATTTTTCTTTTTTTCAATTTTTTCATCAGATTTTTTATTATCGTAAATATTTAGGTATGCCTAAAAATTTAGAAACATTTATATATTATAAAGAACAACTTATAATTAACAATAAGTTTAGGCACACCTAAATTTTATTGTTTCTTGAAAAATCTTAAATTTTGTTGTTTATTAGTTCGACCAATAATAATCTAAAGTTTTCTAAATTACATATAATTATCTTCCTCCCTTTCTTTAGATTATTATTGGCTTAAAAAGAATTTCAACACATCATTTTCTTCTGTTAAAATCGCTCTCTATCCAAATGAAATTCTGGGAATTAATAAGAACTTTTTATGATTTTAAGAACCATTTTGAAATAACTTAATTGTTATTTAGCAATCTCCAAACAAGTACATGGTATTCTTGATCTCAGGTATGCTATGTACTGCCTCTTATTTTATTTTTTTTAATATTTTTAGTTTTTCAGCTGTTTCTTTTAGTTGTTTTCAAAATTTTAAAATTTTATTTTTTGTATGATCAATATTATTCAATAATTTTTTAGGTAAACCTAAAAATTTAGAAAGGTTTATATACTATGGAGACAAATCTATAATTAACAATAAGTTTAGGTATACCTAAACTATTGTGTTATTGAATAAAAATCTGTAATAATCTTGGTTAATGATAATTCTCAAATTCAAGTAATTGTACATAGTATTAGTTTAATCATAACAATCCAAATCTCTTGAATTTAGAATTTATTATTAATTTTAGTCTAATGAGTTTTACATAAAACACACATCATTTTCTTTTGCATATAATCGCTCTCAAGAATGTAAGATTCAGGGTCCAACTACAAGATTATTAATCTCCAGAAGTGTAAATAATTATTAAGAAATTATTTAACTCAACCTCCAAGATTAGTTCATAGCTTTGCTATGAATGATTTTTTCTTTTTTTTATTTTTTTTTAAATTTATCTTATTTTAAAAAATAGTATTTTTTTAATAGATTTGACAGTTTAATAATTAAATTCATCCGTTAAAAATAGTGTTTTTTTAATAGATTTTAATGCCTTTATCTTTTAAGATGGCTGCTAAATAGATAAAGGATATTATAAGGAAGTAGAACAGTATTTGTATATCCAATATTCCAGTTTCAACTCCCAAGATGGAATAAGTCAATATTAAACTGTATATTGCAATATAAAATGAGTCTTTAGTGATTTTAATTATCTTATATCCTGTTCCTAAGATGAATCCAAGAAGGCACATCTCGACTGCAACTCCAATTTTACCGAAATCAACTATCATCTGACCTAATAATGTAGGGGTTACAGTTACTTCAGTTCTCCAAGCTATTAGCTTGCCGACTAACATCCTAGGTCCAAGATCACTTCCAGGCATTGAACTTGCTATCATTTTCCCATGCAATATGCCAAAGTTGCCTGAAATCTGATTCAATAGGTTCAATACATGCATAGTGAAGTTAGCCCTATGTTCCAAGGTGGAGAATATGCTGGTGTTTGTACTTATTGCAAGCTCATTCAATGATCTCATATAACCAATTCCCATAATTGTAAAAACTCCTATCAATGCACCTAAAATCACTTCCCAAACTGATAAGATCTCACCATAGTAAGCAATGATGATCATCATGAGAAGGATAGCAATGATCGGTGTTCTGTATTCAAGTGTGAGAACAGTTATAATTCCAATTAATGTTAGAATAAGGAACCTGAATCTCACTTGGCTTCTTGAGATTTCACCGCTTTTGTATTGGTTCAATCTGTGTGATGCAATAAGCCCTATTCCAGGTACCACTAGGAACACTGGCATTGTGAATATAGGTTTTAGTGAGTATCTTAAAGAGGATTTCAATATTGGCAATCCTCCAACAGATGCAATGCTTATGAAAAGGAATATGATTCCAATTAATGTAAGGCAAAATCCTATTGAATATACGTCTTTTGTATCAAACACGGGTATTTTATTACTTTCACTATTGTTTAAAACAAATCTTGTTAATATGATTGCCCCAATGAAAAATGAGATGAATGCAATCAATATGGTGAATTGCAAATCCCTTGAAACAGGTTCTGTTGCAAGAAGTAAAAAAAGTGTAAATGTAACTAAAACAACAAGTGGTGAAAATATTTCCTCCTTAAGAATTTTGCTTTTTTTGAAAATGGATAAAAAGTTTTCACTAGGATACAAGCTCTTGAAATAGCTATTGACCCATTCATTTTCAATAAATCCTAAGATTTTGAAAATAAGTGTAAATAAGAAGGATTTGCTAATCATATCTTCTATAGTTCTAGTTATCTTGCTAGTTATAGAATATATTAAACTCATATTTTCACTTTATTATCCTTATTGTTCTATTTTTGTATTACTTAATTTTAATTATAAGTTCTGATTTTAATTTGGCTAGTCTGACCATCGAAATCGCCTAATATTTCACTAGCGGTCTTCAAATCAGTTTTATTTGCTCTATTGATTTCAAGAACATTGGTTTCAGCATTCATGACAATGCAAGGCTTTTTATTATCATATAATGCATTTAGCAATTTTTGATATTTTACGCCATCAAGATTGTCTATAGCAATGCTTGTACTGATTTCACAATGGCTTCCATTAGGCATTTCACTGATTAAATCATTGATATTGCCGATTTCTTTTGGAGCGACAGAAATGTCCTTGACATTCTTGTAGGTATCTCCGTTTGACTCTAAGCTAATTGAATCAATGAACAAGTCTGCATTTGGCACATCCTTGTAGAATCCAGCAAGCAATGGTTTGCCATTATTATCAAGGAGAACGTTTATTTTTTGATTTTCACTTTCCCCTAACCATAGGACTTTTCCATTTAGTTCAACCTTTTCTCTGGTTCTTGCATCGGTTCCAACAATTGTGCTTGTAACAACATTGCCGTTTTTATAGTAATCCAAATAGGTTTCAAGTATTTTTGAATTGGTGGAATAGTCAAAAGAAGTGGCGGAGGCATTTAAGGAGTCATCATCCGCCATATGGTAAATGGCAAATCCCGCTGCACCGATTATGCAGATAATTATTAAGATGTCAATAATTGTAATCTTATTTAAAAAACCTGGTTTTTTCATATTAATTACCTTAAAAAATTTTAAGTATTCATTCTATCCATGCTTTCATTATTAATGTATTGATTTTTTAGCTATTCTTCGTAAATAGCACCTAAAGGACACATGTCCATGCATATTCCACAGTCATCACAGCCGTCCTTAATGATCATTGTGTATCCTCTTTTCTCAATCAAGTCTTTTGGACAAACGGATATGCATTTTTCACAAACTCCACATTCATCTAAATCAATAACTATCAATATATCGCCTCATAAAATATTTTTTGTGAATTTTGTAAATTATTAAAATCTAATTTTGATTCTTATAATAATTTAAATTTAATATAATTTTTTAATAAAATAATTACTTTAATAAAAATTACTTTAATAAATAATTGCTTTAATAAATAATTACTTTAAATAATAATTACTTTAATAAAGTTTTATTTAATACTATTTTAAAATATAATCATTTTTCTTTATATAACTTTGTAAATTTTTGATTATTTCTTAATGATTTTCTGCCTAAGTCCCTTAATTTAAGCTTTTATCTGGGATTTTTCAATAAAAATTTTTTATATCCATAACATTTATATAGAATAAAGTTTAAAATAATATTGTTGTATTATTATGCAAGGGTTCCCGAGCGGCCAAAGGGGAAGGACTTAAGATCCTTTGGTGTAGACCTACGAGGGTTCGAATCCCTTCCCTTGCACTTTTTTATAGATTTTTCCGATTTTTACTGCCTTAGTGGCTCAGCCGGTAGAGCGCTACCTTGGTAAGGTAGAAGTCGGGGGTTCGAATCCCCCCTAAGGCTCTTTTTTCTAATTAATTCAAAAAGGATTAATTAGTTTTTTTATTTTTTTTTTCAACGAAAGTTGTTTTTTTTTTAAATTAGTCTATTTAAGGTATCATACTCTAAGGTATCATACCTTAAATACTAATTGTAAGTTTTTTATAATCACAAGATTATTTTTTCTTATTTTCATTTGCTGTGAATTCATCGTTGGAATTTATTGTTGTGAATTTATTAAGTCCTGATAGTTTGAATTCATTATCAATCAATTTTAAATATGATGAAATGTAAATTTTATTTGCAGTTATTATGATTTTTATTAAATTATGAAACTTAGAAATTAAAAATATGGGTGATACTTTTGGTTAAGCATTTTAACGTTATGATGGCGGCATTCATTTCTGGAACTGTAGCATTATTTACTTCAGTTTTAGGAGTTTCCGGTACAATCATTGGATCTGTATTGAGTTCATTCCTTTATCAATTGCTTTCAGGATATTCTGAAGAGAAGATTGAGGAGGGGGCTTTGAGAAAACCTAAATTGGCTAATGAGATTGTTTACATATTCCCATTGGTTGTAATAGGAATCATTGAATTGATTTTCTTCTTGTCAGCATTGCATTACAGATTTGACATGATATTTGACTTCCTTGAATCTGCTGTAGCAAATAACTTATTCAGATTGATGGGAATCGGTTTAATCATTTTAGGAGCTTATCCCTATTTCAATTCAAACAATATTGGCAAACGTAACGGTACTGTTGTTTTGATTGTAGGAGTATTGTTGCTTTTAAGAGGTCTTATGGACATTTCAAGCATCACTTCCAAAATATTCTATGCTGTGTTTGCTCCATTTGATTCATTGTTTGCATTGGTTGTAATTGTTTTATTGGCACTTGTGATAATCAATATACTAATAAGTTCAGATAAGGAATATTTCAAGTCAAATGAATTCATCAATAATCATAGTCCAAGAAAGCCTCATGCAAGAAAAGTGGACACTTCATTTGGCAGAAACGCTAATGATGATAGAGATTTCAATCATAATCAATCCACTCATTACAATAGGCCTACTCATAAAGCTAATAATTCAAATCATGATTCCAATAGAAATCCGGAACCGCTTCCAATGTATGAAGAGGAAGTCATTTTGGTAAATAATCCTGAGAATCCTAATAATCCTATTAAAAAAAGAATCTTAAAAAGAGTAAAAACAGAATATGATGCTGAAGATGACGATTATCAGGATTTATATATTCTTGATGAATCTGAATAAATAAGAATGAGTAATTTTTTTAATTTAAATGAAAGGGAATCTATCTTTTCCCTATCTACTATCTTTTTTTTTAAATTTTTGTTATTTATTAAACTATTATTTTTTTAAATTTTTATTAATTAAAAACACATTAATTTTAATTGGACCTTCTCCAGGTGTTACCGCATTTTGCACATCTGATGAAATATGTTGGAGCCTCATCAGCAGATCTTGTTTGGACTGTCCACCAGTATCCCTTTGTTCCTCCGCATTTATAGCAGGTAATCTCTTTTGTAGGAAGAGCTACATTGTTATTGTCAGTTACAATGACTCCAACCTCTTTCTTTCGCTCTCCTTCGAACTGATACTCTTCCTTGATGTCTTCATCGGATATCTCTTCAACATATCCGCAATCACATTCCAGCTTATTGTTTTTTGGTATCAGTATCTTACCGCAATCCGGACAGAATCTCATTATTTTTGCTCCAGAATTATGTTTCTATTGTAAAGATTTTTTTCATAAATTTACCATTCCCAATCTATCATTTTTATCATGGTATTTTTCAATAATTTATCATTATTTGTAATGGTATTTATAAAATTCCTCATAAAAAATTCAATAATTTTCCATGATATTTAATGAAATTTCCATAAAAATTATTTTTCAATATTTTACTAGTTTCTTTATTATTTTCTTATAATATAAATTTTTATATTATTATTAACTTTATTTATCTTTATCAATAATTTTATCAATTTTTTCAAATTCCGATGCACTATTTTTCATCACATCTAATATTTATGAGAAAATTTTGCCGAATTCATAATAATTTGTAATAATTTATCATGATAAATCAACATATTTATATACAATGTTTATTAAAAGTTATAGTATATACAATGTTTACTAATTATCGTATATGAAAGAATGGAGGAAATATCAATGATTGAAATTCGCTTCCACGGACGTGGAGGACAAGGTGCTGTAACTGCAGCAGAAATTTTAGCTAAAGCAGCATTTAAAGATGGTAAATACTCTCAAGCGTTCCCATTCTTCGGTGTAGAAAGAAGAGGGGCTCCGGTTATGGCATTTACCAGAATCGATAGCGAACCTATCAATTTAAGATATCAGGTTTACAACCCTGATCATGTGATAGTTCTTGACGATGGTCTTTTAAGTGTTGTTGATGTTTATTCTGGACTGAAAGAAGATGGTGAAGTTATTATAAATACTCATGAAAAGGTCGAATCTGAAAACTACAAAGTATTTGATGTGGATGCAACAGGCATTGCACTTGAAATTTTAGGTGTAAACATTGTAAACACCATTATTTTAGGATACTTTGCTAAAAAGACCGGTGAAGTAAGTATTGAATCACTTATTGAAGTAATTAAGGAAACTTTCCCAGGTCCAATTGGAGAGAAAAACGCAGTAGCAGCTCAAAAAGCTTACGATATGGCTTAGGTGGCTGTATTTAAAATTTATTAATTTATGAAAGGTGATTAAATGGTTTCTATTGGATGTGCAATTAGTGAACCTGGAAGTACACGTAAAAACAAAACAGGGAGTTGGAGAACTTTTAAACCAATCCTTGATAAAGAAGCTTGTGTAGATTGTGATAACTGTATCATGTTCTGTCCAGAAGGATGTGTAAACAAAGACCATGATATAGATTATGATTATTGTAAAGGTTGCGGTATTTGTAAAGTAGAATGCCCAGTTCAAGCTATTAAGATGGAAATAGAATAGCTAAGCTATTAAAGAGAAAAAATAAGAGTGGAGAAAATTTTATGGCAAAAGAAATTATGACAACAAATAGAGCAGTTGCAGAAGCTGTAAAGTTAGCAAAACCACAAGTTGTTCCTGTTTACCCTATTACTCCTCAAACTACCATATCTGAATACCTCGCACAATTCGTTGCAGATGGTGATTTAGATGCAGAGTACATTAGAGTAGAATCTGAACACAGTGCAATTAGTGCTACTTTAGGAGCTTCCGAAGCAGGAGTGAGAGTATTTACTGCTACTTCATCTCAAGGTTTAATGTTAATGCATGAAATATTATTTGCAGCTGCAGGTATGAGAGCTCCAATAGTAATGGCAGATGCAAACAGGGCAATTTCTGCTCCATTAAACATTTGGAACGATCAACAAGATTCCATCGCACAAAGAGATGCAGGATGGATTCAACTTTATGTGGAAAATGCTCAAGAAGGATTCGACACTATTCTTCAAGCATATAGAATTGCAGAGCATGAAGAAGTTATGTTACCTGTAATGGTATGTTTAGACGGATTTATCTTAACTCACACAGTTGAACCTGTAGACTTATTGGAACAAGAGGAAGTAGACACTTTCCTTAAACCATATGTGCCTAAATTCGCTTACCTTGACCCTGAAAGGCCAATGTCCTTAGGTAACTTTGCAGACCCTAATTACTACACTGAAGCAAGACATGACATGCAAGTTGCTATGGATAAGTCCATGGAAGTAATCAAGGAAGTGGGTGCAGAATTCGGTGAAAAATTCGGAAGAGAATATGGATTGACTGAAAGTTACTTATGTGAAGATGCAGAAATTATTTTAGTCTGTATGGGTTCAATGGCAAGTACAGTAAGATATGTAGTTGACAACTTAAGAGAAAAAGGCGAAAAAGTAGGGCTCTTGAAAATCAGATCCTACAGACCATTCCCATTCGAGGAAATTGATGAAATTACCAAAAACGCTGATAAATTAGCTGTACTTGATAAAAACTTCTCATTCGGTATTGGTGGAGCTCTCTTCGCAGACTTGAAAACTAAATGTCACAAGGAAACCTATGGTTTCATTTTAGGATTAGGTGGAAGAGACGTAGTTCCTGAATACATTGAAGAAGCTGTAGAATTAACTAAAAATCCAGTAAAAGAAGTTACTTGGTTAGGCTTAAAGGAGGATGAATAATATGGAATTTCCTGAAGAAGAATTATTAGCACCAGGTCACAGAGGTTGTGCTGGTTGCGGAGCAGCTATTGCTGTAAGGCTTGCTCTTAAGGCATTAGGCAGAAACACTGTAGTTGCCTGTGCGACTGGTTGTTTGGATGTTATGACATCCCCTTATCCTGAAACCGCATGGGAAGTCCCATGGATTCATGTTGCTTTTGAAAACGCAGGTGCAGTGGCTTCCGGTGTAGAAAGAGCATTAAAAGCTCAAGGTAAAGAAGATGTTAATGTTGTTGCTTTCGGTGGTGACGGTGGTACTGCTGATATCGGTATCCAATCATTATCCGGTGCAATGGAAAGAGGTCACGACATAACTTATATCTGTTACGATAACGAAGCTTACATGAACACTGGTATTCAAAGAAGTGGAGCTACCCCTTATGGTGCTTCAACCACCACTTCACCAGCAGGTAATTTAAGCTTTGGTGAAGACAAGCCTAAGAAAAACATGGCTTTCATTATGGCAGCTCATGGAATTCCATATGTGGCTACAGCATCAATTTCATATCCTGAAGACTTTATGAAAAAGGTTAAAAAGGCAGCTGAAACCAAAGGTCCTGCTTACATTCACTTACATCAACCATGTACTACCGGTTGGGGATTCAAACCTGAACAGACCATTCAATTAGGTAGACTTGCTGTTGAAACCGGTGCATGGGGATTATTTGAAATTGAAAACGGTGAATTCAGAGTAACTTACAGACCTCAAGAAAGAAAACCTGTAGTGGAATACTTATCTGCTCAAAAAAGATTCAGACATCTTAAAGAAGAACAAATTAATGAAATCCAAGAATTCGTTGACAATCAATGTGAAGAATTAGGTATCTAAGGAGGGTCTCTATTGGAGAAATTAATAGTAGATAATGAATTATGTGATGGATGCCAGGATTGCGAAAAAGCATGTGAAGGAGTCCATGGAGTTCCTAGAATCACTATTCATGAATTAGACGGTTCCTATTTCCCTATTCGTTGTCAGCAATGTGAGGATGCTCCGTGTGAGATCATTTGTCCAACTGGTGCAATGAGCAATTTAGGAGTAGATGTAACTAAATGTATTGCTTGTGGTTTCTGTGCAATGGCTTGTCCGTTCGGTGCAATTTCCATTGAGTATGGCAATGCTCATAAGTGCAATCATTGTGCAGACAGAGAAGAAGGTCCTGCATGTGTTAAAGCTTGTTCCAAAAGAGCAATCGCTGTTCATGACATTGCAAATGTCATCAAAAGGAAACAAAGAGAACACATTGAAAAAATCTATGGCTTGGATAAACCGGCTAAGAAGAAAGGTCTTCTCAGTGTCATTACAACTGATACAAGAGCTAGAAAACCATTAGATGGAGAATAGAGGTGTTGAAATGGATGAATTAAAAGTTAACCCAGAACTTTGTGTAGATTGTGGACTTTGTGAACGTAATTGTCCTAACAATGCAATTCGTGTTCATGATGGTGTCCCTTTATTCTGTATGCATTGCAGTCCTGAAAAAGCACCTTGTCTTGCTGTATGTCCAAAAGGAGCTATTGTAGCTTTAGGTGGAGCAATCACTATAAAGCAAGATAAATGTATTGGTTGTGGATTATGTCACAGTGTATGTCCCATTGGAGCCATCACCATTAATGAGATAGGTCAAGCGACCAAATGTGATCTCTGTGAAGGCTATGACACTCAACAATGTGTTGAAGCTTGTCCAACTCATGCACTCACAAATGATACAGAAAAGATAATTCATGATAAACAGGATAAAATATCCGAAGGATTTAAGAAAATTCAAACTTTACTCAAGTAATTTTTAAAGATTTATTCTTTAAAAATTCTCTTTTTTTATTTATTTTAAACTATTTTCATATATTATTTTTTAAAATTCTATTTTTTATATAAAGATTTATTAAATATTTTACATAGACTATAATTATAGTATTGTGTTTTCACGTCTTAAAATTTGAAAGAAACTGAGATAACATAATAAAGAAACTTATGTGATTATATGATAGATCCAGAATCCTTAAAAGAATCTTTAAGGCATGCAAATTTAACAGAAATTATCAAAGAAAGGGATAGGATAATAAGAGAAATACGAAAATATGAAAAAGGAAAAATTCCGGAAGAAGAATTTTTTAGGGATCCAGGTCCGGATGTTGTATATTATTGCAATTTAAGTTACCTTTCTGAAATATGTGATTTAATTCAAGAAAAAATACAGGAAGAACAAGAAGAATATTAAAAAATTATTTAAAGAAATAAATTAAATATTTTTATAGTTAAGTTTTATGTGATTTTATGATAACAGAAAAACAAATTGAAAATACTATTTATCAATTATACAAACAGGCTGCTATCGTTCTTGGCGACGATGTCAAATGCGCACTTGAAGATGCTCTTAAACGAGAGGATAGTGACTTAGGTAAGCTAAATATTGAAGCTATCTTAAAGAATATTGAACTTGCAGAAGAAAAGTCAATTCCAATGTGCCAAGATACAGGTCTCCCTATCATTTTTGTCAAGCTTGGTAAGGTTCATGTTGAAAATCTTTATGAAGGAATCAAGAAAGGAGTTGCAAAAGCGACTTCAGAAGTTCCACTTCGACCAAATGTGGTTGATCCAATTACAAGAAAGAACTCAGGCAATGTGGGAGACAAAGTGCCTATTGTAGACATTGAACTTATTGATGAAGATTATGTTGAATTCACTATCATGCCTAAAGGATTTGGGTCTGAAAACAACAATGCACTTAAGATGGCACTTCCTGCAGAAGGAATCGAAGGAGTGAAGGATTTTGTTGTTGAAACCGCTCTTAAGGCAGGTGGAAAGCCATGCCCTCCTATTGTTGTAGGTGTTGGAATCGGTGGAAGTTCTGACATGGCATTGAAATTAGGTAAGAAAGCACTTCTTGGAAAGGTGGGAGAGCGTAATCCGGACCCAACAATAGCTGAAATGGAACTTGAATGCCTTGAAAGAATCAACAAGGATGGTAAAGGGCCAATGGGTCTTGGAGGAAGAACAACTGCACTTGATGTAAAGATCTTAAAGATGGACACTCACACTGCAGGGCTTCCAGTTGGTGTAGTAATTCAATGTTGGGCAGACAGACATGCAACAGCTCGTTTAGAAGATAATTGAAGTTTATAGAAAAATTTTGTTTATATTTATTTTTGAATAATTCTTAAAAATGGGGAATTTTATGATACTTATTATAACTGGACACTTGGCTTATCCTTTGGTAAGTCAAATGGCTGAAAAATCAAAAAAGGAAACGGTGGTGCATATAGCAGAGACACAAGTAGCTGCTTTCTTGACTCCAACTCAAATAATCAAAGAAATCCATGAGCATTTTGAAGATAGATTGGATGATATTGATTTAATATTAGTTCCAGGTTTAATAAGAAAAGATACATTCCTCATTGCAGAAGAATTTAATATTCCTTGTTATAAGGCATCAACTGATGCAGCAGACTTAGCTATGGTTTTAGACCTTGTCGATGATTTAGAGTTATCACAGTCTACACCTGCAGATAAGTTAATCATTGAGGAGAAGAAGAAGCAAGCATTGAAATTCATCGAAGACTTTGAAAACGATATGGAAAAAAGAGATGAATTGCTCAAGAAGGAAAACAACATTCTTGTTAGGAACCTTCCTGTTGGTGAGGATTTCCCAATGAGAGTCTTGTCTGAGATTGCAAGTGCTCCTATATTATCAAAGGAAGACTTGATTAAAAAGGCAGAATTCTTTGTTGCTTCTGGCTCTGATATGATAGACATTGGTATGATTGCAGGTGAAGACAGGTCTGATGAGATACCTGATTTGATTGATACATTAAGACCAATCGTAGGTGATAGGCCATTAAGTATTGACACATTGAATCCAAAGGAGATTGAAGCAGCTGTAAACCATGGTATTGATATGGTTTTAAGTTTAGACAATGGTAATTATGAGGAAGTCTTACCTTTATTAAAGGAAAAGAATGTTCCTGCAGTTTTATTGCCAACTAATTTCAGTGAAGGTTATGTGCCTCACACTCCTGAAGATAGGGTGGCATCTATGCAAAAGCTTGTTGAAGCTTGTGATGGTCTTGAAGTTGTTTGTGACTTGATTTTAGACCCTGTTAACAGTGCAAGCATTGTAGATTCAATCATTGCATTCCATGATTTTCATGAAATAGACAAGAAGCCAATGTTCTTTGGTATAGGAAATGTGATTGAACTTATGGATGCGGATTCTGTAGGTGCAAATGCAGTTCTTGCAGGAATTGCTATGGAGCTTGGTGCAAGCATACTTTTCACTCCAGAGGAAAGCGGTAAGACTCATGGAAGTGTAAGGGAATTGGCAATTGCATCTAAAATGATGTTCTTGGCTAAAAACAGACAATCCATTCCTAAGGATTTAGGTGTTGACCTTCTTGTGTTCAAGGACAAGAAGAAAAGGTTTGACTTGAAGCAGGATGACAATGTTCCTATAGTCAAGCAGGATGCACCTATCAAGTTCGTTAGGGATAAGGCAGGAAGCTTTAAAATCAGAGTGGAACATGCAATAAGCGTTAAGGATTCATATATTGTAGCAACTCACTTTAAGAAAACAAAGCCAACTATAAGCTTTGAAGGAAAAAGAGCCAGTGAAATCTATGAAGAGATCATTGAAAAAGGTCTTGTAACCAGATTGGATCATGCAGCCTATCTTGGTAAGGAATTGGAAAAGGCAGAGATTGCAATGCTCACTGGAAAAGAGTATGTTCAAGACTTTGACTTATTTAAGGATCCTGAAGAGTTCATCAAGCAAAATTAGTTTTTCTTAAATTAATTGGTTTTGTCATTTTTTTTCATGAAATTTATTAACAATTTCATGTAAAAAATTTTTCACTGATTCTTTATACTTATTTTTCAATTTAAGGGTATTTTAGGGGTATTTTTTAAAAAAAATATAAATATCATTTCATATAAATATTTAAATTGGCGATTTAATGAATTATACAAAAATACTTGGAATTTTATTAATTATTTTAGGGGTGCTATTTATAGCTTACCCATTAGTAAGTGCTGGGGTAGTGTCTATAATGGCGGGTGTAACTTTAATATCCTTTGGTTTAGTAGTAATGTTCAATGCATTCACATTATGGAGTTTGTCAACTGGCAAATCAATTCTTGAATTGATAATGGGATTCTTATTGATCTTATTAGGATTCTTGTTCTTTGTTGATTTAGCTCCATTAGCTTTCCTTACCTCATACACATTTTATTTAATTGCTATAATATTGATTATCATTGGTATTCTTGGAATCATTAACGGTGAAGGAACTTCAAAATGGGCTTCCGCATTGATATTGATTTTCGGTATCATTTTCTTCATAATGGGTATTTTATCAATTAACAATCCATTATTCATTGTAATTTTAATTGGTGTATGTTTAATAGTTAGAGGAATTCTTTTCTTAACTTTAGGTAGCGCATTTGATAAAATTGATAGTTTCGAAAACAATTAATGATCTAATTCAAGAATCTTATTAGGGGAATTTTTTCCTTTTTTTTTTTTTTTTTTAAGCGTTTTAACTATTTGCAATCTACTTTTTTTCTTACTAATCTATTAATTCCATTTATCTATTTTTATTCTATTGTCTGGAATATTTTAAAGGGATTTTCATAATCTTGATAACATAAACCATCATGATTAATGCAAGGAGAAGGAATAATGCTCCAAAAATGAAGATTGACATTATTCCAAGGCCATCCACTAAAAATCCGCCTATAGCTATTCCTAATGCTATTCCCCCATTCAAGATGCTTAAGAATATTCCATTTGCAAGTTCCGGACTATCTGGAAGAACGGATGCTTCAACATATTGAATAAGATTGTATCCCATTCCATCAAGCACTCCAAATATTAAAATCAATATGATAACTGGAATCAAGTAGTTTGCAAATAGGTAAAGAAGCACAAACACTCCACCACACACCAATTGGAAGATGATGAGTGTTGCCTTGTCTCTTTTTGCTATTAGCTTTCCACCAAGCCAAGTGCCGAATATTGAAAACAATCCGTAGATAAAGAGGAATATGCTTAACTTATAGGTGTAAATATGACTTACTACCTGTAAAAATAATGGCTGGTAATTGTAGACTATGCTTGCACCTATAGGCATCATTATTATTCCAACTGTTGCAAGAATGAATTCCTTTGTCTTTAGGCTTGAAAATGGCATTTCATATGATTTGGATTTTCCTTCAATTCTTGGGAAGAATATGATTATAAGAATCAATGTTATGAAATTTATTAAAAAGATCCAAGTCATAGCCACTTGATAGCCAAATATTGTACCAAGGCCAGTTGTAATAGGCAATCCTATAATGCTTCCAACTGATATTCCAAGCAATATCCTTGTAATGTAATCCTGCTCTTCTCCCTTTGGAGCTATCTCTTCACATACAGTGAGAGCTATTGAAATGAATGCAGGGTAGAATACTGCAGACAATATCCTAAAAAAAGATGCAATGTAAATGCTTTTTGTGAATATGATCACGATATTTGAAATTGCAAACACGCTTAAAATGCTTATGAACGTTCTTTTTCTTTCATATTTTGAAAATAAGACAGGTATGAACAATCCACAGATAGCTATTGTAAATGTGAAAGAGCTTACGTAAAGTCCTGAAATAGTTATTGATGTATTGAAATACTCTGCTATTTGTGAAATGATTCCAACAATGCTTAGGGGAGTGTTTATTCCAAGTGTTGAAATCATTAAAATGTATAAGAGTATTTTAGGGTTGGCTTTCATATTTTATTTTCCTTTTTTAAAATCAGATAAATATAATATTATTTATAACATATGTTATATATATTTGATATTTTAATAATTGATTTTTTAATAATTGATATTTTGATATAGTTGTTATTTTAAGTTTATATGTACATTGTACAGATGCAAACTCCTCCGAATAGGAGAATTAAAACAAAGAACCATGCAACTATCTTTCTCATTTTCATTTTATCACTGAATGAATTTTATTAAAATGATTTAATTGTAATCAGTTTATTAGTTTTAATTATATAAAACAATAAATTATTTATATATATTAAACAAATATTTATTTACTATGTATTATAGTATATAAAATTCAATATAAAAAATTATTTTTATATTTATAATTTAATTAACTAAAAAAGGTTTTTAAATGACAGATGAAGAATTAACCATAGAAGAAATAGGAAAAAAGTTAGAAAGTACTGGTTATATTTCCAATAATGAAATCAGCACTTCAGTATTCTTATCCTTATCTTTAAACAAGCCTATCTTGATTGAAGGTCCTCCTGGTGTAGGTAAGACCGAGCTTGCAAAAGCTGTTTCTGAATGTTTAGGAAGGGAATTCTTTAGGATTCAATGTTATGAGGGAATTACCTTTGAACAGATTGTAGGAGAATGGAACTATCAAAAGCAATTGCTCCATTTGGAAGCATTCAAAGGTAGCCAAAAAGGTGAGGAATCAATATTTGAAGATGATTTCTTTATCAGAAGACCACTTTTAACCTCATTTATGAATGACAAGCCATCACTTCTTCTCATTGACGAAATCGATAAGGCAGATGAAGAAGTGGAAAGTTTCTTACTTCAAGCATTAGGTGAAAAGCAGATTACTGTAAATGATTTAGGCACTTTTGACCTTCAAAATGATTTGATGGTTATGCTCACTTCAAATGCACAAAGGAACTTGCTTGAAGAGACAAAGGACAGATGTCTTTTCTTATACATTTCATATCCTACAGTTGAACGTGAAATTGCTATTGTTAAAGCTAGAGTGCCAACTGCAGAGGATGGATTGGTTAAGAAGGTTGTTAATATGGTTCATAGAATCAGAACATTCAACTTAAATAAGAAACCATCTGTAAGGGCTTCAATTGATTGGGTAAGCTCTGTAATGCACTTGGATAAGGATTATAAGAATGTTGATGCTGCACTTGAGGACAGTGTTGGTGTAGCTATCAAGACAGAACCGGACAAAGCTAAAGTAATTAAAGAAATCTTTAGAAACGAGTATATGAACGATTAGTTTAGTCTCTAACTCTTTAGAAATTTATTTATAAACAATCAGATTTCAATTTCTGCACTCTATAAGTTATTTAAGGTTTTATTATGGAAGAGAAAATCGTAAGATTATCAAATGATTTGAGAAAAAAGGGAATGCCTGTGAGCGTCAGGTCTACTCAGTCTGCAATAGATGCATATGCAATATTGGGAGAGGATAATGTAGACATTTTAAAGGATGCATTCAGGTCCATTTATGTCAAAAGCAAGTATGACATTCCTAAATTCAATGAGTCATTTGATGGGTTCTTCGCTAAGAAAGTTCCAAAGAAATTAGATAATGACATTAATAGAGCTTATAAGCCAAATACCATGAAGGGAAAGCTTTCACAGCATGAATGGAAAATCACCATGCAGAAAGGAAAAGGTGGAAAGCAAATCCAGATGGGTGCAGAACAGGCTATGGAATACTTTGCAGGAAGACCTATTCTTGAAGATAGGGACAAGGACCTTGCAAGGGATAACGATATTCTCAATAGTGATTTGTCCAAGCTTAACAAATACGATGAAAGGGTATTTGAGTTATGTGTGGAGCTTGGAAGAAAAATCGCTAACAAGCAATCAAGAAGAAAGAGGTTGGCTCGTTCAAATAAGATTGACATGAGAAGGACAATGAGGCAAAACATGAAGTATGGTGGTGTGCCGATTGATCTTGTTCATGTAAAAAAGAAACCTCATAGAAAGCAGCATTTGTTCCTGAATGATGTCAGCGGTTCATGTGAATGGATCAGCAGTTGGTTCTTCATGTTAATGTTTGCATGTCAAAAGACATTCAAGGATTCAAGAATGTTTGAATTTGACAATAAAACAATAGAAACAACTGAATTTTTAAAAGAAAAGTATATGGTCAATGCATTTGCTGAAATAAGATTGCTTCGTATGCGTAATATGATGGTTAGAGGAACCTCCAATATGTTCACTGCATTCGAATCATTCATGAAGCAGGCAGATATAAGCAATAAGTCTTACATTATCCTATTGTCTGATTGCAGGGATTGGGCAGGTCCTAAGGTAAATGGAGTGCCTGCAAGTGTAGAGCTTATATCACAAATGTCAAGCATGGCTAAAAAGGTGGTTATCCTAAACCCTGAAGATAAGAAGAAATGGGATGTAGTTGACAGTTGCGTTTCATTGTATAAGGGAGCGGGAGCTCAAGTTTACGAAGTGAGCACATTGAACCAATTGGCTGAATTTGTCGCTGATATGTAATTTAAAAACCGATTAGTTAGTTAAATATTATATAAATCAAAAAAGAAAAAATTATTTTATTATTTTATAAAAGGATGACTTTAATATGGGATCTTGTACTAAATGTGGAAATCCGAATGTGATTATAAAGAGAAAAGCTTCCGGACAGGCTTTATGTAAGGATTGTTTTATTGAAAGCATTGAAAAGAAGGTCAAGCAAACAATCAAGAAGGAAAACTTTATCGAAAAGGGAGATAAGGTTTTAGTTGCATTGTCTGGAGGGAAGGATAGTGTAGTGACTTTAGAAATTCTCAATTCATATGTCAAAAGGCATATTATAGAATTATGTGCTGTAACCATTGATGAAGGAATTGCAGGCTACAGAGAGGAAGGAGTGGAGATTGCTAAGGCACATGCTGAGAGACTTGGAATTCCACATAAGGTTGTTTCATTTAAGGAATGCTTTGACATTGACTTGGACGAGATAATGAAAAAGGAAAACCATAGGGGATCCTGTACCTATTGCGGTGTATTCAGGAGATGGATTATCAATAGGGCTGCAAGGGAATTTGGTGCAACCAAGATTGCAACAGGTCATAATTTAGATGATGAAACCCAAGCTATTCTAATGAATTATTTAGAAGGAAATACTGAAAACTTGGCAAAGATAGGTCCTAAGACAGAATCCAACAGTGATTTGTTCACTGTAAAAATCAAGCCACTTAGAGAAATTCCTGAAAAGGAAATTGGTCTTTATGCACTTGCAAAAGGTTTGGATATTCACCTTGCAGGCTGTCCGTATGCACAGGAATCATTCAGGATGGAAATTTCCAATATCTTAAATGAATTGGTTAAGGAACATCCAACAATAAAGTATTCCACACTTAGAGGATTTGATAAGATAAGGCCAGCAATCAGAAGCGAAATGGCTCATGATTATGAATTTGACAGATGCGAACGCTGTGGAGAGCCATCTTCAAATAGATTATGCAGGGCTTGCACTTTTCTAGAGGAATTGGGAAAATAACTTTCCATTTCATTTTTTTTTAATTTTTTTATAATTTTCCATATTTTTTAACAATTGTTATAATTTAAATATTATGATTTACATATTAAAAGTGAAGGGATAAAAAAATAAATAAGGTGACTTTATGAGTTTTACATTAAAAATCAAGGATAAAGTGGAAGAGAGAGAAATTGACGGCGATTTAACTATTAAGGATTTATTGGATGATTTGGATTTATCTTCAGAAACCATGGTAAGCAAAAAGAATGGTGAGATTGTTATCGAAGAGGAAACAATCGAAGATGGTGATGAGATAGAGTTTATCCAAATTATTTATGGCGGATAATGCATATTTTATTCATATTTCTTTTTAGCTATTTTCAGCAATTTTTATTTATTTCTATTTTTTTATTATTTTCTTTTTTCCATACATATTTTTACTATTTTTTCAATAATTTTAATAATTTTAATTTATAAATATATAATTAGAATATTATTAATTATTTATTTTTTATTTCAGGTGATAATATTAAAGTTTATTATGAATGTGGGGCATGTTTTTTAAGACAAGCAAAGGAAGCTATTGACTTATCTACAGATGATGAGGATTTGAAATTCAAATTGATTCAAGATGTCTTATCTTATCTAGGCGAAAACTTCTCAAAGGAATTGTCTTCAAATGCCACTGGAACAAGGATTCATCAATACATTAAAAAGGAAACTGGTTGCTATGATCCTTATTACAATCAAAAGAAGGAAGGAAATGAGATTGCATTGTCATTAGTGCCTAAAGTTAGGGAAATCTTAAAGGAAGACAATAGTTTGGAAACCTATGTTAAGGTAGCTATTGTGGGGAACATTCTTGATTTTGGCACATTTGGCTTGGATACAGAATTTGAATCTATGATTTCAGAAGGATTAAAGAAAGAACTGGTCATAAACAAGATAAATGAGTTTGAAGATGCTTTAAGAAAGTATGATAAGGTTCTCTATTTGGTGGATAACACTGGAGAAATTGTCTTTGACAAGTTCCTTCTTGAAAAAATAAAGGAATATGATGTTGACATTACTGTGGCAGTCAAGGAAAAGCCTATCTTAAACGATGCCTGCATGAAAGAGGCATTGGAAGCAGGTCTCGATGAAGTTGCAACTTTAATCACTACAGGCTCTGATTCTGTAGGCGTTGTGGAATCAATGATTTCAGATGAGTTTAAGGAAATCCTTTTGGATTCCCCATTTGTAATCTCTAAGGGAATGGGCAATTTTGAAGGATTGACAGAAATGAACCTGGAAGGACAGGATATATTTGTATTGCTTTGTACAAAATGTTCTTCAATCTCTAAGGAATTGGGGCTTGCCGAAGGTTCCCATATCTTGACTACATTATAATTATTAGTATATTAAATTGTTAGACGATTTGGAAAATAATAAAATTGGGGGTTAATTATGAAATTTGGATTTATAGGATTCGGTGAAGTTTCATACACTTTATCAAAAATACTCTTATCCTATGGTTTTGAGGTTTTAACTTCTACTGAAGGTAGATCAAAAAAGACAAAGGAATTAGTTAAATCATTTAATTTGGCTGTTTTAGATAGTTTTGAAGAGGTTGCTCGCCAATCTGATATTTTAATTTCAGCAAACAGCCCTCAAAGTGCATTGGCTATTGCATTGAAGTATGGCTCATTGACAGATGGAATTTTCCTGGACTTTAACAACATATCTCCAAATACAGCAAAGCAAATTGAAAATTATTTAACCGATGAGCATTTCATTGATTCGGCTATTATGGGAAGAGTTAGTTCAGAGGAATTGAATCTTTATTTCTCAGGAAGAAAAGCTGAAAGTTTCGTCAAAAGCATGAGAGATTTCATTAACAATAATGAGTCTCATAGTGATATAAATGTCAATATAAATGTTGTCAGTGATGAAATTGGGGATGTTTCCAAATTGAAGATCCTTAGAAGTTCCTATACAAAAGGCGTTTCAGCACTTCTTGTAGAAACTTTTGAAACTGCAGAAAAACTAGGTCTTAGCGAAGACTTATGGGAAATATTGTCCTTGACTGAAAATAGGGATTTTGAAACTTCTTCAAAATCACGCATTTCATCATCAAATAAAAAAGCTAAGCGTAAATATGAGGAATTGAATGAAGTCTTGGAATTTTTAGATGATGTTGACAAAAAGAGAAAGTCTAAAATCATGGCTTTAGCTACACGTGAAAAATTTGAAAAACTGAAAAATAGAAAATAAAATGATTGTTGTTTCAATCATTTTTCATAATTTAGTCATATAATTTAATCATTAATAATTTAATCATTAATAATTTAATTATTTTTTAATTCATTATTTTTTTAATAATCATGGATAGTAATTTTTACTCTCCAATCATTTCTTTTATTTTTAATTAATTCTCCACTTACAGGAATGTATCTGGAGTCTAAAATGTATCTTAAATAGGTTACTTCCTTTGAAGGGAGCTTTAAATTTGTTTTTATCTTAATCTTCTTTTCCTTTATCTCACAGGATATTTGATTATCCTTATCGACAAAAATCTTTGCCTCAAGTCCTTCGTGAACTTTTTTTGCTTCAAATTTAGTGAGGTTCAAGCCGGATTCAAGAGTCATTAAAGGATTTACTTTCAAATCCTTTCTTGTTCTGAACTTTTCATTTGCTTCCTTTGCAGAAACTCCCTTATCCACTTCTTCAGCAACATACCAAGCCCTTTCAATGATTTTATCAACATTCTGCTCTTCAGGAATGACTCCTTGTTCTTCATAATGTCTCATTAGTTTCAGAACTTCATCTTTTGTAACTTCCTCTTCAATGCATGATGCTGCAAGACGGGTCATTACAGGGCCATAATCCGCTCTTCTAAAGCTTGCCCAAATGGATTCCTCATCGTCCTTATAGAATCTTCCTTCAACAATCCTATTGATTACCTTACCATTCAAATAAGCAATGTTTGTCAAGTTTGATCTGGAGTAAGTGTTCATCTTATGCTTCAACACTTTCATGTTCCTTTTTCCAGGGATTGTACCATTTTCAATTTCCCTTTCCAAAATTTCAATTGTTGTGTTAGGAAGCAATTTTCTTATATCTTTACTGATAATCAAATCGTTTTTTAGGATTTCCTTTCTAATGAATCTTCCAGAAACCTTTTTAGGTTGTGTGAGCTCTGGAATAAGGTGGAAATCAATCTTTCTATTGAACCTTTTTGATAGGAATTCATTTATCGCATACCATCTGATTACATTTCTGTTAGGGAAATCTTGTGGCATTCCAAGGAAACTGCCTTCTTGAATGAATCTTTCAGCATATTTTTTCACTTCATCCAAACTGATGTCTGCAGCGGTAATGTAATCTGTCACGCCATCTTTATGCATTTTAGCAAGTCTAATAGGTACGCTGTATGATAAGATGAGTCTATGATGTAATCCTTCAACTCCAATTACCTTATCTGCACCTAATGCAAGAGCCATTTCCTTCCTTGCTTCAAAAGGTGTGAAAAAAGGAGCATGATTTGCACTGTAGCCCTTATTCATATAAATGGCTAGTTCAATGTCTTTCTCATCAGCTATTTCACGGGCTTTTCTAATCAATTCCTCATGTCCTTTGTGAACTGGGTCAAAGTCGGCACTAATCGCTATCATAGTATATTTTCCTAAAAGTAATTTATTATTTAAAAATAGAATTATTTTTTTTTTTTAGAATTATTGTTTTATAAAAATAATATGTAGTTTATAATTATTGTATTATTATGTTTTTTAAAAAATAGTAAAGGGAATAAATAATATTTCTTATTATTTATTCTACATTTAATAACCATTATCTAATAAGTTCAATACTCCAGTTACCAATAACCAGATTCCTATTAATGAACCAAGAATGAGTGGATTATTAATGTAAGTTCCAAGGATAATGTATATTACACCTAAAACTATTCCTAATATTCCCATCCAGAATCCGTATTTGTTGTCTCTGTTTCCAACAATGATTATTAAACCTATTATGATTAAGAATATTCCTGCTAAGTAAATTGTCAAAGCAGTTAAAAATGCAAATATGCTTGGGTTGAATATTAAACCTAAACTAATTATTAACATTAATATTCCTAAGATTGTATTAATCAATCCTCTGGTTGTGTTGTATTCCACTTCACTAACACCATTTGCTAATAAGAAGATTGCAAGTAATAAAACAGATAATCCAAGGATATCTGATGCTGCAATTACTCCAAGCATTGGGAATGCAATGATAAGAATTCCTAAAATAATTGCAATAATGCTTATTGTAGTTTGTTTATGCAAAATCTTCCCTCCTTATTTGTTTTTAATTATTTTTGCTCTTTGATAAATATTAATGCATATAAGATATTATGCATAATTATTTAATAATTTTATTAGTTTTATTATTTATAAATATATATTGTTTAATACAATGGCAAATGTTTTATTGGGGTCTTGGACTTATTCAAATCAGAGAATTTTACTTCTGCAACCCATTCCTTCTTGCATTCGCAATCATATTCAATTTGGCTTTGGTCAAAGTTGGAATCTATAATTCTGTGTTTCAATTCCTTATTGCATTTTTTACAGTTGTAAGGACCTCTTCTTGAACCGAATCCTGAGGTATCCATCAATGCAGGAATCTTTACATTTTGCCTTATTGTATTGATTACTTCAATAGTTGACCAAATCCAAGGAGGATTATATGATCCTCTTCTCCAAAGCCTTTCTATTAATGTTCCTCTGTGAATTGTTGCTGGACAGCATGATACTCTATCCACTCCTAAGTCTTCACAGTAGCTTGCGGTTTCAATTGCCTCATTTATAGCTTCCTGTTCAGAGAGCAATATAGGTTTTACAAATATGTAAGCTTTAGATTTTATGTTGTGCTTGTTTTTATACTCTTTGATGAGATTTATTGCCTTTTCAAAGGTTTTATTGTTGAATCCCTTATTGATCTTATTCAATCTGGTTTCTTCATTTGAAGTTTCCAAACCTATACTGATTTCAAATAGTTTATCCCCTATTATTTCGAAGATTTCATCTAAAACATCTTCCTTAACATATTCCGGTCTGGATTCAACAACTATTTCACTGATTTCTTCCATATCAGCTAACTTTTTCAAAACGTAGTCTCTAGCTTCTTTAGGAACTTCGTCTGGATTCAAGAAGCTTCCTGATGCAAAGAGTTTTATAGCTATTTTATCTCCATTTTCGTAATCCTCCTTATAATCCCATTTGATTAATTCCTTTTCAAAGAGTTCAATGATTTTGGAATTCTCAATTGGCTTAAGGTAACAATCTGAGATATAGCTGCACATTGTGCATCCTCCACTCGGACCAAGTGCCCATGAACAGCCAGGAGTAGGTAGGAT
The DNA here is from genome assembly GCF_016294135.1 of Methanobrevibacter ruminantium. NCBI lineage: Archaea > Methanobacteriati > Methanobacteriota > Methanobacteria > Methanobacteriales > Methanobacteriaceae > Methanobrevibacter > Methanobrevibacter ruminantium. The sequence goes on along the minus strand of NZ_JAEDCO010000002.1, from coordinate 2,746 downwards.
TAAGAATATGGTTTTCCCTTTTCCAGAATATAAAAGATCCTCTTGATACCAGCTTGCAGAAAGACTATCCAGTTCTTTTGGCTTAGCATATTCAAGTGATTTATCTCTTATTTCTTTTGTTAATTCTCTAATTTCCATTGTTTAACCTATTTTGATAAATATAATTTTATTTTAATTAATCAATTTTTTATAACATTTTCATTAATTAATTTCTTATTATAATATGTCATATTTATTATTTATAACTTTTTTAAATTACTTTTTTATCCAATCAGAAATATTATTTTTTTATTTTTAGTAATATCTGGATATTTTTGTTTGAATGATATTAAATGTTCTATTCTATTAAAATTAAATATTTGTTTTTTAATCTCCATTATTTAGTAGATAATTGTTTGTTTTATTAATTTATAACAAATTTAATCTATTTTAAATATTTTATTAAGTTTTATCAATTTTTTAATAACTAATTTTCTTATATATTATTTTTAATATTTATCAAGTATAATTTAATTTTGTATATAAAAATTTATTAATTTTTTATAATTGTTCATATTTTTATTAAAAAAATAAACAAATCCTATTTAATATATAAATCTTTCTATATTTTTTAAATAACAAATACTTTATAAGCTAGACAACATAATAAAAATTGGTGATAAATATGAAATTTGGTATAGAATTCGTACCTCAAATCCCGTTAGATGAACTCGTAAGATTAGTAAAATTAGCAGAAGACGTTGGTTTTGAATACGCATGGATCACTGACCACTACAACAACAAAAACGTATACGAAACCTTAGCATTAATTGCAGCAAACACTGAAACCATTAAAATGGGTCCTGGTGTAACCAACCCATACGTAAGAAGCCCTGCAATTTCCGCTTCTGCAATTGCTACTGTCGACGAAATCTCTAATGGTAGAGCAACCTTTGGTATTGGTCCTGGTGACAAAGCAACCTTTGACGCATTAGGTATTGCTTGGGAAAAACCTGTATCCACTATCAAAGCAGCTATTGCAGACATTAACACCTTATTAGACGGTGGAAAAACTGAAGCTGGTGCAGCATTAGGTGGAGCTAAAAAAGTACAAGATGCAATCCCTATTTACATGGGTGCACAAGGTCCTAAAATGTTAGAAACCGCTGGTGAAATCGCTGACGGTGTATTAATTAACGCTTCCAACCCTAAAGATTATGAAGCTGCTATGCCTATGATCAAAAAAGGTATTGAAGCAGCAGGTGGAGACAAAGCATTTGATGTAGGTGCATACACTGCAACTTCCATTGGTGCAGACTCTGAAGCAGCTAAAAACGCAGCTAAAATTGTAGTTGCATTTATTGCAGCAGGTTCCCCACCTCCAGTAATTGCAAGACACGGATTACCTGAAGGATTCAATGAACAAATGGGTGCATTCTTAGCTAAAGGTGACTTCGGTGGAGCTATTGGCGCTGTAACCGATGAAGCACTCGATGCATTCTCCGTATGTGGTACCCCTGATGAATTCATTCCTAAGATTGAAGGCTTAGCTGAAATGGGTGTAACTCAATACGTAGCAGGATCCCCTGTAGGTAAAAACGTAGAAGAATCTATTAAATTATTAGGAGAAGTAATTGCTAGCTTCTAAGGAAGCTACAATTCCTAATTTTTTAATTTTTTCTTTTTTTTAGCACAACTAAATTAACTATTGTTATATTTTTCACCACATTATTGCCATTTTCACTTATACATTTTCAGCTAAAGTATTATCCCTATAATATATAATATATTAATTTTATTATCTCCCGTATTATTCCTAAATTATCTTATTCTTAAAGATCTTTTTTTCAAAAATAGTTTTCAGGGATTTTAATGAAAAATTCATTTCTTTAAATAAAGATAAGAAAAAATAGTTATATTTATATATTAGTTCTTATTCTTGTAAACTATAAAAATATTAGAAATTGTATTTTTCTTGGAAATTTTTAGTTCTAATCTGATAAAAATTTTCCTTTTTTTAGATTTAAAGGAATAAATTTTATTATTTTCTTAAATGGATGTTATTTATCAATTTTTTTAATTAAATAAATAATTTTTTTACTTGTATTTATTTTTATCAGAAAATTTTCGATTTATTTTATTTTTCTAATAAAATTTATTGTTTATTTTATAAAAAAAGATATTTTTTTAACTTATTTATCATTTAAAGAATTTTTTAGCTTTTTTCTCATTCATTCAGTTTTTTTACATTTTTCACTTTTTTCCTATTTTCTTCTTCTTTTAACTAATTATTTTAAAGATCTGAAATTTTTTTAAAATTTTCTAAATCTTTTCTTTTTATTTTATCCTTAAACTTCAAAATTTTATTAATTTAAGTCTTATTTTAAAAAATGAAATATATTCATTTTCAATATTATTAAAGATTAATTTTTGCAATAGTTTATTTTTATTTTTGTAAGTGTTGTAACTTTCACTAATAGTTGTGCCATGTGTTTATGGCGTTGGCCTAAGTATATGTATTTACATTACTATGATGGCTGCTTTTCCACATATGGCTAAATTAATGTTTATAAATTTCATTATCATAAATATTAATCTCGTATTAATGTTTTTATATATTCGTGAGAACCTAAGTTTAACTTAGTGTTTGATGTTGGTTAAATAGATGTGGTGATATTTGATTGTTATGTCTGTGATGTAATATTTGAATATTTTGTGTAATATCTCGTCTAATTTTTTTAGTGTACTTCTAAGTCTTTATTGTACT